>NZ_QKLN01000059.1:0-402 GCF_003225665.1 Pseudomonas sp. TKO26 | reverse complement strand
CCGCCCGCAGCTCCGCGGCGCAGCGCCGGGGAGAAAGACGCGGCCACCGACCACGGACAGCGTGCTACCAACGCGCACGCCCCGCCCACAGGACCCCGGGGGGCGCCCCGGCGAGCAGCCCCGCCAGTCCGGCTCCCTGGCCCACAGCAGCTCCAGCGGCCTGGAGCGTCAGCGGGTCGAGACCGAGCAGGTGGCCACCGCGGTCAACCAGATGGCCGCCACCACCCAGGAAGTGGCCAGCCGCGTACAACGCACCGCCGACGCCACCCCGGCAGCCAATCGCCTCACCGGCCGCGGCCCGGACATCCCCGGGGGCACCCGGCGAGGCCCCCAGCGCCCGTCGGTAGCGGGGGGCGACAACCGCCTGACCGCGTCGCCGCCGGCCGAGGCCCCCGGCGTGGC
>NZ_QKLN01000058.1:0-404 GCF_003225665.1 Pseudomonas sp. TKO26 | reverse complement strand
ACCGCTAATCTATCTATCGACATCGTTAATCTGTTTTGATCAAACAGAAGACGGCACACAATGTTTAGTACGGTCCCGTGGGCTCGGAGACATGTATAAGAGACAGTACCGTCGCCAGCTAATTGGACCAGGCGCCCGATCCCGGATCGGCCGCCGGATCCAATTAGCTGGCGACGATGTTGACCAGTTTGCCCGGCACCACGATGAACTTGCGGATGGTCAGGCCTTCGGTGAAGCGCAGCACGTTCTCGTTGCTGCGAGCCGAGGCTTCGACTTATTAACGGCTGGCGCTGACTGGCATCTCGGTCTGGCCGCGCTATTTGCCGTTGACCTGGATGACCAGCTGAATGCTGTCTGTAACCACAGCGGTCAAGGCCAATACAGGCCAGGCTGATGCTGTCTCC
>NZ_QKLN01000078.1:0-406 GCF_003225665.1 Pseudomonas sp. TKO26 | reverse complement strand
CTAATATGCAGTGGAAGGACATGGTCCGGTGCGGGGCAGGGTCGGTGGCTGGGACGGAGGGGGGGGGTTGGTGTGGTCGCTCTTGGGGGGAGCGCCGGGGGGGAAGCCGAACGTGTCGCGGGTGGGGTGGGGCGGTACGCCGCCGAGGATGGGGGGGCAGAGGGGCTGGTGCCACGCAACAATGAGTGGGGCGTGGGCGTCTGCGGTCCCGCGCCTGTTGGTATGTGGCGCGCTGGGGGGGGTGGGGTTGGGCGGCCCCCTCCCTTCACCCCGCTGGCTCACGCCCCCGCGGCTCTCGTCGCGGTGGCTCTGGGGGGGTTGCTGTTCCCTGTCCCGGGCTGCCCCGCGGGTTGGGTTCGCGGTGTCGTCGGTGGGGGGGCGGTGCCCGTGCTGGTGTGGTGGGGCG
>NZ_QKLN01000057.1:0-407 GCF_003225665.1 Pseudomonas sp. TKO26 | reverse complement strand
GGATGCTTACGACCACCTTGAGGCGGAACATAAGCGACTGTGCCTTCAATCAGGTTTAGCAGAGCTTGCGGAACACCTTCACCAGACACATCACGTGTGATTGATGGGTTATCAGACTTACGAGAAATCTTATCGATCTCATCGATATAAACAATACCACGCTCAGCTTTTGCTACGTCATAATCACACTTCTGCAGCAATTTCTGAATGATGTTCTCTACATCTTCACCAACATAACCCGCTTCAGTTAGCGTTGTTGCGTCGGCCATAGTAAATGGAACATCCAACATGCGCGCTAGAGTTTCAGCTAGAAGTGTCTTACCACTACCGGTAGGACCGATCAGTAAGATATTACTTTTACCTAGCTCAACACCATCACTGTTGGTATCGCCATTACGAAGACGCTT
>NZ_QKLN01000056.1:0-409 GCF_003225665.1 Pseudomonas sp. TKO26 | reverse complement strand
CAGAGGGGTTGAGAGAGGGGCCGGAAAAAGAAGCAAGGCCAGGCGGGAGAGGGTGGCGCTGGCGCCGAGGAGGACGAGCAGGACGAGGACCAGACGAGAAAACACCGACAAGGGGAGGGGCATCCAGGGGCCGGCCAGCAGCAGGGGGCCGAAACCCGTCAGGCTGAATGCGGAAAGCCCCAGGGGGTTTAGAAGTTCTTCGAGCAGCGATCAGTGACCCGGAGCGATAAAAAAGGCGCCCATAGTGGAAGGGCGCCGACTGGTTATTTACCGATGAAGAGGTTTCGGTCACCGAAGTGTTATTTATGAATGGTGGAGCAGGTGGCATCATCGAGTAGCGCATTGATCACTTTATCCAGGAGAGCGGTCAGCGCTTTGAGACTTTTCGAGCGCCAGTCCCCTTGCTTGT
>NZ_QKLN01000077.1:0-411 GCF_003225665.1 Pseudomonas sp. TKO26 | reverse complement strand
CCCCCGGATCGCCCGCCCCTGACGGCACGGCCGCGCTGCCCCGCCCCCGCGCCGCCCCGCGCTCCACGCAGGGCTCCGACAAGGCCACCCCCGCTCCCGGTCCGGCCGGGTTTCTGTGGCAGCTGCTGCCGCCGCGCGCCAGTGCGGGGCTTTGCCGCTTGGCCCCCGCGCCCCGGGCTTTTCCCGGGCTGTCCTTGGCCCGCCCGCAGCCCCAGCCGCAGCCGCGGCAGTGGGTGCGGTGGGAGGAACAAATGGTTGGCTGCGCCATGAAGCAGCGCGGCATCACTGCGCCGGGACCGCTCGCAGAGCGGGAGGTGGGACATCTTAAAGCTGAGCGCTACCCCCACGGACTGCGCGTGTACTCACATGACTGCGCCTTCGCTGATACAGCGTAGCACGCGGACGGGTTGA
>NZ_QKLN01000076.1:0-411 GCF_003225665.1 Pseudomonas sp. TKO26 | reverse complement strand
CCAGGTCGAGATCCGGTGTGACGTGACGTTGGCGTTTAGCGTCGGCAGCGTCAGTTGTTTGTAAGTGGCAGTTCACAAGTAGAAGTGTCCTCAGATTTCGCTGTGTGCCACTTGGCAAGTGTAGCCGCTGTGTGTGCCGTCCATCGGATTCTTGACCACCGGCTGACAGGTGCTGGCGTCGCGTGACCCAGGCTCTGTCGCCGCTGCCGACGCCAGCGTGCTGATCTCAGGCCGCATGCGCGCCCAGGTCCCCGCGGCTGAGCTCTCGCGCATGAGGGCGTTCGTCCTCCTGGCGATGCCCATCGCGCCGCTGCCGGCACCGCTGATCGGCGGCGCGGTGTTGCGCCGGGTTGCCTGGGCCGCGAGCTTTTGGAACGTTGGCGCCGCTGCCGGTATCGGGTGCCTGCGCGG
>NZ_QKLN01000010.1:0-213442 GCF_003225665.1 Pseudomonas sp. TKO26 | reverse complement strand
GGGTTGGGGGGCGGGGTACATATCCGTTGCTGCGGTAACGGCTGCTTATGGTTTCGCCCTTACGGTGAGTCCCTTTTGTCAAACGCCGGAGTGCCGGCCCAGCGAAAAGGAACCAAAAGGGCTTGCCCCTCCATACGGCCCCTCGCTGGGGCTCGGGGTGCCCGAGCTCCGGCATTGCTCCGGGGGCCCGCCGCCAACCGGCCATCCATGGCCGGGTGGCGGCTAGCTCGGCATCCATGCCGAGCTGCCCCCTGCGCAACGCCTACGCTCGGCCTGCTGGGAAGGGGCCTGAAGATCAAGATCAAGATCAAAAGCCAAAGCCAAGGTGCGCAGGCCGTCTCCTTGTAGCCGCTGCCGAAGGCTGCGAACGAGCGCTCGCGCTCGCAAAACCAGGCGGCGCGATATGTCAGGAATATCGGGGAGGCAGGTTTAGCGTCTCCTGCGACGGAATGCCGCCCAGAGCGTTCGCAGCCTGCGGCAGCGGCTACATGTAACGCGAACGGCAATGAAACAGGTCGGCCGGTAGGCCGCCGTCAGATTTTGATCTTGATCTGGCCTTTGATCTTCCTGCCCCTTTAGACACGATGGCCGAACGCAGGCATTGAGCCGTGGGTAACCCGGCAGGACGCCGGGTTAGCCGCACTGGGCCATGGATGGCCCATTGCGGCGGCCCACGGATCAATGCCGGAGTTCGGGCATGCCTCGCTATGCGAGGCACCGAGTGGAGGGGCAGGAGCCTTTGGTTACTTTGGGCTCTTCAAAGTGACTCGCTGTAAGAGCGAAACCCTAAGTGGCCGTGACCGCAGCAACGGATATGTCCCCCCCAAAAAAAGCCGAAAAGCTCGTTCAATCCCCCCGCCTTTCGCTCCGCAAGCCCTCACAACCAACCCCCAATTCAATCAATTGCTCCAGAGGCACCGCCGGCGAAAAAAAGTACCCCTGGGCACAGCCAATGCCAATGCTGCGCAGAATATCGATCTGCTCCTGAGTCTCGACCCCTTCGGCGGTCAGCGTCGCCTGGTACAGGCGGGCGCTTTCCTGGGCGATGGAGACGGCGGTGCGCATCCGTTCGTAGTGCAGCAGCGAAATCATCGAGTGGTCGATCTTCACTTCCGCAAAGGGGTATTTGGCCAGAATGCTCAGCGCCGAATAGCCGGTGCCGAAGTCGTCCAGGGACAGGGTCACGCCGTGATCCTTGAGCAGGAGCATGTTGTGGGCCACTTGGCGGGTGTCCTGCAGCAGGGTGTTTTCGGTCAGTTCCAGGGTCAGGCGGTGGCCGGGCAGGCCGCTCTCCTTGAGGCGCCGTATCAGCAGCACGGCAAAGTTGGCATCGCTCAGGGTCGAGGCCGAGACGTTCACCGCCAGGGGCCCCGACAAGCCGGCGTCGATGTAGCGCTGGGCGTCACGAATCACCGCTTCGATGGTCGACCATTCGAAGGCGTGCTGCAGGTCGTGGTGGCGGATGACCTCGAGAATCAGCAGCGGAGAAATGGCCGCGCCCTGTTCGTCCCGGGCCCGCAGCAACGCTTCGGCGCCGATCACCGTGCCCCGGCTCAGGCAGAACTTGGGCTGGTAGTGCAGCGGCGGGTCGTTGCTGCGGACCCATGCCAGCAACTGCTGGCGGATGCGTTCGTTGCTCTGGGCCTGTTCGATCAGCGACTGATGCAGGTAGCGCACGGGTTGGCGGCTGTCCTGCAAGGCCAGGCTGATGTTGCGCAAGGTGATGTTGGCGCTGCCGCCGGCGCAGGCGTCGATCACGCAGAACTGCAGCGTGGGAGGCAGGCCGCTGTCGCTGGGCAAGCGGGCCTGCAGGGTCGTCCTCAGGGTGGCCAGCAGGGCCGACTCCTCGACCTGACGGATACTGCAATTGGGCAGGGCCAGTGCCAGGCTCAGGTCCGAGAACATGAATGGCCTGGGTTCGGTGGCGCTCAGCAGGACGTGCCGGGCGGCGCCGTCCTGGAATTCCTGCGCCAGGCAGACCAGCAACTGATCGGTCCAGTCGTGGCCGTGAATGGCCACCAGGTCCTTGAGGTTGCCGACTTTGACCACGACCAGCGTGTGCCGCCCGAGCATCTTCGCCCCCTGTTGCAGCAGTTGCTCCAGATAGATGCTCAAGGCCCGGCGATTGGGCAGTTGCGTGGTCGGGTCGGTCAGCGCCTGTTGCAGCAGGCGCTGCTGGGCCTGCTGGTAGCCTGCCTCGCGGCGCAGCATGGCGAGAATCAGGATGATCAGCGGCAGCGAGAACAGGGTCGAACTGAAGCGCAACGACAGCAACTGTGCGGCGATGGTCCAGTCGATGCTGCCCATCCAGTAGACCAGTGGCACCGGGGCAATGGCGGCGCCGACCCGTACCAGCAGCACCAGGGTCATTTCCTTGAACTGCAGGGACCACAGGCGGCGCGATTCGAACCAGCGGTGCAGCAGCACGCCGCCCAGGGTCATCAGGCTGAAACTGAACAGGGCTTCGGCGAACAGCTCGCTGCTGGCGAACCAGAAACGCGCCAGCGCCACCAGCGCCAGGCAGGCCAGGCCGCCCCACCAGCCACCCAGCAAACCGGCGAGAAACAGCATGTCGTTGCTCGGGAACACCTTCACCGGCGTCTGCATGAACTGCGAGGCCAGGGCGATCAGGGTGACGTTGCTGGTTCCGAGAATCAGCCCCAGCAGGACCTTTTTCGACTTGATTAGGCGCTGGGCGTCCTCGCGCAGCATCAGCAGGGTGCTGAAGACCCCGACCATGGCCACGTATTGCAGCAGGATGATCGGCAACGCCGATGTGTTGACCGCAAGGTTGAGAGACATGGGCTCCCACATACCGCTGTGCATGGTTGTCGAACCGCCTGATGGGGGGCGAGATTGGGAAGGGGGTGGAGGAGGATAAAAGTCCGCTGCGGGGGTGGCCTATAAGGCATTTCTGTTTCTTGATGGGTTTATTCTTGAATTTTTTCGAGAGTTGTCTGGTTTTCCCTGCTGGGAATGCTCTCTGCGCTCGTGCTAAAAAACCGCCTCAGCCCTGATTGCCCCTTGTCGAGATCGCCCCATTGCCGGCCACCCGCCTGACCCTGATCTGCCATGCCCGTACCGCCGCCCAGAAACAGGCGCGGCTGCCCCTGGACGAAGCCCTGGAAATGGACTGGCAGGCCCAGGCCCTGAGCCGGGCGACGGCCCTCAAGCCCGGGCTGCGGGTGCTTTGCGGTCCGGAGTTGCGCACTCGCCAGACCGCCGCCCTGTTCAGCGCCGAGCCGCAAGTGCAGGAAGCCTTGCGCGACTGCGGCTTGGGCCTCTGGCAGGGGCTGTCGATCAAGCAGTTGCAGGCGCGCGAGCCCCAGGCGCTGCAGGCCTGGCTCGCGGACCCGTACCTGGCGCCGCCGCAGGGTGAATCGGTGGCCCAGTTGTGCCAGCGTGTGGCGCAGTGGCTGCAAGACATGGTCGCGCGCCCCGGGCACTGGCTGGCGGTGACCCATCCCTTTGTCATGCGTGCGGCGTTGCTGCAGGTGTTGCAGGCGCCCCTGGCGAGCTTCAACCTGCTGGATATCGAGCCCCTGGCCCGGCTCGACCTTAGCCACGCCGGCCGCTGGCGCCTGCGCCTGCTTGAATCGCCGGCCCCCGGTTAACGCGCGACGCTCGCCGGTTGCGGCTGCCGTGCCGGCCACTGCAGTGCCTTGGAGAAAGAATTCTCATCGGGCCAAAGCCCCGCATACTGGCGGGCAGGCAAAACAGCGAGAGCAAGACCCATGAAAACCCTACAGGTCATCGGCATCGGCGCCGGCAACCCCGACTACATCACGATTCAGGCGATCAAGGCGCTGAACAGCTGCGATGTGGTGTTTCTCATGGACAAGGGTCCGAGCAAGGATTCGCTGATCGATCTGCGCCGCGAACTGTGCGAACGCTACATCACCGAGCGGCCCTTTCGTTTCGTCGAGGCACAGAACACCGAGCGCGAACGTGGCGATGTCGACTACCAGGCCAGCGTGCAGGCGCTGAACCGCGACAAGCAGCAGGTCTTCGAGCGCCTGATCAACGAGGAACTGGCCGATGGGGAAACCGGCGCCTTCCTGACCTGGGGCGATCCGGCGCTGTACGACAGCACCTTGCGCATCCTGGAGCAGATCCTCGCCAGCGGCGCGGCGCAGTTCGACTATCAGGTGATCCCCGGCATCACCAGCGTCCAGGCCCTGGCCGCCCGGCACAAAGTGCCGCTGAACCGCATCGGCCGCTCCGTGGAAATCACCACCGGCCGGCGCCTGGCGGCGGGGCAGGCCAGCGATGCCGACAGCCTGGTGGTGATGCTCGATGCCGAGGATTCCTATCGCCAGCTGCGCAACCAGGACCTGGACATCTATTGGGGCGCCTACCTGGGCACCGCGGACGAGATCCTCATTTCCGGGCGGCTTGACGAGGTCGCCGAGCAGATCCAGCAGGTGCGTCGCCAAGCGCGGCAGACTCATGGCTGGATCATGGACACCTACCTGCTGCGCAAGCCGCAGGCTTAGGCTCTGCTCGCAATGGACGCCACTGAATGAGTGGCGTGTCGTTCGCCGGCAAGCCGGCTCCTACGCAAGGGGTTTTCGGCCGAAGCGCTCGCGGTAGGCCGAAGGCGGCAGGCCCACCAGGCCACGAAAGGCCACGCGAAAACTTTCCACCGAACGATAACCGCAACGCAGGGCGATGCTTTCTGTGGTTTCGCTGCCGCTTTCCAGCAGCTCCCGGGCCCGGGCCATTCGCTCATGCTGCAACCAGGCCTTGGGCGAGGCGCCGGTGGCGTCGCTGAAACGCCGCAGGAAGGTTCGCTCGCTCATCAGGGCCCGGGCCGCCAGGTCGCTCACCGCCAGCGGCTCATGCAGGCGCTCCCGAGCCCATTGCATGACCCGCGACAGATCGCTGCGCGGGGTGCGGCTGACGGGCGCGGGAATGAACTGGGCCTGACCGCCGGTACGCTGGGGCGACATCACCAGGCGCCGGGCCACGCTGTTGGCCACCTGGGTGCCGAAGTCCCGGGCCACCAGGTGCAGGCAGGCATCGATGCCGGCGGCGCTGCCAGCGGAGGTGATCAACTGCCCGGAATCGACGTAGAGCACATCCGGATCCACCGAGATGTCCGGGAAGCGCTCGGCCAGCTCTTGGGTGTAGCGCCAGTGGGTGGTGGCGCCCAGGCCGTTGAGCAGGCCGCTGGCCGCCAGGGCGAAGACCCCCGAGCAGATCGACAGCAGCCGCGCGCCGCGATGGTAGGCCCGGCGCAGGGCTTCCAGCAGCCTGGGCGGCGGTGCCTGATCGCGGTTGCGCCAGCCGGGAATGATGATGGTCCGGGCCTGCTCCAGCAGTTCCAGGCCGCCATCGGCCAGTATCCGGATACCGCCCGCAGCGCGCATCGGCCCCGGGTCCACGGCGACGATGCAGTGCTCATACCAGGGAAAATCGAACTCCGGCCTGGCCAGGCCGAAGATTTCCACGGCAATGCCGAATTCGAAGGTGCAAAGGCCGTCGTAAGCCAGGATCGCGACCAGGCCGGGGGAATTGTGCATTTGGCGGAAAGTTACCAGTCGATGTCCGGGGCGCCACTTTAGCGCGGCGGGGCAGGGCCTATAAAGTCCTCCCACCTTAATCGCGAGTTTCTGGAGACGCCCATGACCAGCCTGGTCCGTAGCACTGCCGCCGCTCCTTCGGCCATTGCCCTGATGCATTTTTGCAACCGCCTGACCTTTGAAACCGACTGTTCCGACGTCTACCGCAGCCAGGAGGCTGGCGAGGTGGATTTTGTCCTGGTGGATGTGCGTGGCCCCGAGGCCTTTGCCCGTGGCCATGTGCCCGGGGCGATCAACATGCCTGGGCCCATGCTCACCGCCGAACACCTGGCCGGTTATGCCCGCGACACCCTGTTCGTGGTGTATTGCGCCGGCCCGCATTGCAATGGCGCGAACAAGGCGGCGGTCAAGCTGGCGGCCCTGGAATACCCGGTCAAGGAAATGATCGGCGGCATCACCGGCTGGCTGGCTGAGGGCTTCCCGCTCAGCAGCGGGCAGCCGTGCCGCGAGGGGGCGGATCTGTCCTGCGCCTGCTGAAGGGCGCCCCCCGCTGGCGGCGGCCTCAGGCTGTCGCCAGGGGGGATGTGTCGGTAAACATGGGCCGTTTTGAGGCGAACGTCGGGTTTTTCAGGCACACATGCACCAAGCCGGGGCGTGGGGAGAGGTGCGGGGATACAGTCGCAGGTTTTTTGTAAGTATTTGTCGCATAAACACAATTTGCCGCTTCAGAGCCGCTCTAGACTGCTGGCCACTTCGATTTGCCCTTAATCGAAACCAGCCAATAAAAGTCTCCGTCTCCTGGAGTTATAAATGAACAAGTTTGCGCTGTTTGGTGCCCTGGCACTGTCGCTGTTTTCCTTCACCGCTTCGGCCGACGAGGCCAAGCCGATCCGTATCGGTATCGAAGCCGGCTACCCGCCGTTCTCGATGAAGACCCCCGACGGCAAGCTCACCGGTTTCGATGTCGACCTGGGCGATGCCCTGTGCGAGCAGATGAAAGTCAAATGCACCTGGGTCGAGCAGGAGTTCGACGGCCTGATCCCGGCGCTGAAGGTGAAGAAGATCGACGCCATCCTGTCGTCCATGACCATCACCGACGACCGCAAGAAGAACGTCGATTTCACCATCAAGTACTACCACACCCCGGCGCGCTTCGTGATGAAGGCCGGCACCGCCATCAAGGACCCGCTGACCGAGCTCAAGGGCAAGAAGGTCGGCGTGCTGCGCGCCAGTACCCACGACCGCTTCGCCACCGAAGTGCTGGTGCCGGCGGGTATCGACCTGGTGCGCTACGGCTCCCAGCAGGAAGCCAACCTGGACATGGTCTCCGGCCGCATCGACGCACTGTTGGCCGACTCGGTCAACCTCAACGACGGCTTCCTGAAAACCGATGCCGGCAAGGGCTTCGCCTTCGTCGGCCCCGAGTACAACGATCCGAAGTACTTCGGTGGCGGTGCCGGCATTGCCGTGCGCAAGGGTGACAAGGAGCTGGCGGACAAATTCAACAGCGCCATCGGCGAGATCCGCGCCAACGGCAAGTACAAGCAAGTGCAGGACAAGTACTTCGATTTCGACGTCTACGGCGAGTAAGCCGTCGGCTCGATACAGGAGGTAAAAAAAGGTGGCGGCCGCAACTCGGTCGCCACCTTTTTTCTGCGCCACTGTTTTATTCTGCACCGCGCTTTTTTCTTCAACCCCGGAGCCAGCATGCAACGCATCGACCATTCCCTGCCCTGGGGCCACCTGGGCACCCAGCGCCAGCTCAGTGTGTTCCGCTTCGGCAGTGGCCCACGCAAGGTGTACATCCAGGCCAGCCTGCATGCCGATGAATTGCCGGGCATGCGCACCGCCTGGGAGCTCAAGCAGCGTCTGGTCGAGCTGGAGCAGCAGGGCCGTCTGCAAGGGCTGATCGAGCTGGTGCCGGTGGCCAACCCCATCGGCCTGGACCAGCAGGTGCAGGGCAGCCACCTGGGACGTTTCGAGCTGGGCAGCGGTAAGAACTTCAACCGTGCCTTCGTCGAACTCAGCGGCCCGGTGGGCGACCTGATCGGCAAGCAGCTGGGCACCGATGCCGCCGCCAATATCACCTTGATCCGCCGCGCCATGGTCCAGGTGCTGGATGAACTGCCGCCGCCGGCCTCGCAACTGCAGGCCTTGCACCGCTTGCTGCTGCGCCATGCCTGCGACGCCGATATCACCCTGGATCTGCACTGCGATTTCGAAGCGGCGATCCATCTCTACGCCTTGCCCCAGCACTGGCCGCAGTGGCAGTCCCTGGCGGCGCGGCTCAAGGCTGGGGTGGCGCTGCTCTGTGAAGATTCCGGCGGCAGCTCCTTCGACGAGTCCTGTTCCGCGCCCTGGCTGCGCCTGGCCCAGGATTTTCCCCGGGCGGCGATTCCCCCGGCCAACCTGGCCACCACCCTGGAGCTGGGCAGCATGGGCGACACCCGGGTCGAGCAGGCCCGGGCCAACTGCGAGGCCATCCTCGGCTTTCTCGCCGAACAGGGACTGATCAGAGGCGACTGGCCTGCCGCGCCGGATCAGTGCTGCGAGGGCATGCCCTTCGAAGGCACCGAATACCTGTTTGCCCCGCACCACGGCGTGGTCAGTTTCCTGCGCGAGGCCGGCGAGTGGGTGGAGCGCGGCGATGCCCTGTTCGAAGTGGTCGACCCGCTCAACGACAGCGTCAGTACCGTGCGCGCCGGCACCAGTGGCGTGCTCTTTGCCCTGGACCGCGGGCGCTACACCCAGCCGGGTATCTGGCTGGCCAAGGTGGCCGGCCGCGAGGCGATTCGCGCCGGCAAGCTGATCAACGACTGAAGCGCGACGACAGGGGCGCACCAGGGTGGATGGGGGCTGGCCATGGGAAGCCCAGGTGTGTTTGCCCTCGATCCGCCAGCGCGCCTTTCGCCGGCAAGCCGGCTCCTACAACAGAGGTGTCCGTGTTCCGAGTGTCCCTGTCTATCCGCCTGCTGTTTACCCTGTGCCTGTTGGCGACCACCTTCAATCACCTGCGCGCCGCGGTGGACCACGGGTTGCTCTGGGACTATGACTACGGCGTCGACACGCCCCTGGCCAGCCGGGCCTTCTGGGGTTCCCTGAGCTTTTTCGATCCGCTGGCGGCGTTGCTGCTGTGGCTGCGCCCGCGCTGGGGGTTGCTGCTGACCCTGGCGATCATCGTGCTGGATGTCGTGCACAACAGCTTTTATGTGGCGGCCCACGGCCAGTGGCTGGAAACCTTCTACCTGTCTCAGGTGGTTTTTTTGCTGGCAGTGGTCGCGTTTTTGCCCCTGGCCTGGCGCGGGTTGCCGGTCAGGGGGTGAGCTCTGACGCTAGAGTCCGGGCGCTTTTTGTTCCGCTGCGTCGATCATGCGTTCCAGGCTCATAGGGTCCAGGCAATCCGCGGTCAGGGCCCGGACCTTGTGGAAATAGTCCGGGGCCGTGGAGCCGTCAAGACTGCTCTTGAGCGCCAGCAGGTAGTAGCCGTCGGCGCGAAACTGCTCCAGGTTCAGCAGCACTGGGGCGTAGAGGCTCTTCAGCGTGGCCAGCGGTTGCCCCTGTTTGATCTCCGGTATGTGCGCAGGCTTGAAGCAGAAGGAGTTGATGGCCGGCAAAGGGTAGTGCTTCGCATAGGAATCCGCTTGCTCCAGAGCCTTGAGCAGTTGTGCCCGCAGCCGCAGCAGTTCGGGGTCATTGAGCTTGAAACGCTGGTACGCGGTTTCGCAGTCGCGCAACAGTATTACTGCGGCCGCCAGCAAGCCCTGATCGGCGGCGCTTTGGTACAGCGCGCAGGCCTTGTTGTGTTGTGCCTGATAGTCGTGGCCAGACAAGGTCTTGCGGTTTTCTTCCAGATTCGCCAGCAGGTAGCTGGCGACTCCATGACCGGCGTCGCTGGCCTTGTGCAACTGACTTTCGTAGACCTGCGCGTTCTGCGCGATTTGCTGCATCGCCTGGGCCAGCGCTGGTTTCTGGAGTTGCTGCTCCTGCTCTTGCTCCAGCAATTGCTCGAGCCGTTGCTGATTGTCTTCGGCTATGTCCATGGCCTTCTGCAAGACAGCCTCGTTCTCGGCGTTGGGCATTGCCTGCGCCGGCGTCCACAGGCCAAGGCTGAGCAGCAGGGGTAGTAAAAGACGCGGTTTCAATGACACTTCCTCCTTGAATGGCGGCGCAGGATACGTCGCATAAAGGCAGTCTGCTACTGCTGCGGCGGTGATGCTTCAGGCCCGGCGATGCTAGGCTCTGGCGACCTTTTTTCCCTTCAAGGAGCAACACATGATCCGCTACCTGGCGCTTCTGGCTCTGTTGGTCGCGCCTTGGGTACAGGCTGCCAGCGCCGTGCATGACGACCTGCCGCTCAAGTACCTGGAACAGGCTCCGACCGAGAGCCGCAACCAGCCGCTGGTGATCTTCCTGCATGGCTACGGCAGCAACGAGGCCGACCTGTTCGGCCTGCATGAGCGCCTGCCGGCGACCTACACCTACCTTTCGGCCCGGGCGCCGCAGACCCTGGAAGAGGGCAGTTATCAGTGGTTCCAGCGCAAGGGGCAGGGGGCCTATGACGGTGTGACCGAAGAACTGGCCAGCAGCGCCGAGCTGATCGAGCAGTTTGTCCGCGCCGCGCTGGCCAAGTACCACACCCAGCCGGACAAGGTGGTGCTGGTGGGCTTCAGCCAGGGCGCGGCCATGGCCTATGAGGTGGGGCTGCGCCATCCGCAGTCGGTGCGCGGCATTGCCGCCTTGAGCGGGAAGATCTTGCCGCTGCTGGCGGCACAGGTGAAAAACAGCCCGGAACTGCAGCGCCTGGGCATCTTCATCGGCCACGGCACCGAAGATCGGCGCCTGCCCTACAGCGATGCGCTGGAGGCTAATAGCTTGCTGCGCAGGGCCTCGCTGCAACCGCAGTTCCATGCCTACCCGGGGTTGGGGCACAGCATCAGCGAGGCCGAGATCGAAGACCTCAAGGCTTGGCTGCAGGGGCTCAACCCCTGAGCCGAAGCGGGCTTTACTGACCGAGAATGTGCTTCATCAGTGCGGCATGGCCGGCCTTGTCGGCGGCCCGGGAAATCACCTGGACCACCGCCATGCGCGAGCCGGAACCGGCGATCAGGGTCGAGTTCAGGGTCTGGCCGCCGCCCTGGGTCGCGGTGCTGTCGATCTGCCGCACACCCAGGCCCTTGAGGGTCATGCTCTTTTCACTCTGTTTGCTGAAGTCCGGCAGGGCGGCGGCCTGTTGCGAGAGAAAGCCGCTGACCGCGGCGTCGAGAAACACGCTGTCGTTGTCCTTGACCTGGGCCGCATTGGGAATGCTGTTCTGCGCGGCAATCACCACGGTGCGGGTGGTGGCGTTGGAATACAGGGTGCCGCTGGCGCCCGCGGTGCCGTCGGCCTCGCTGCCGGCCGGCAGGGCCGAGGCAGTGAAGCCCTTGGGCAGGGTGAAGGTCAGCTTGCCGCCAAGCATCGAGACTTTTTCCCCGGTCGCCTGCTTGGCCGTGGACTTGCCGGCAGCGAGCGCGTTCAGCGCACCAAAGCCCGCTACCGCAGCGAACACCAGGACCAGGGCTTTTCTAGCGAAGGATGACATGCGCAATCTCCAGGCATGGGATCAAGGGTGCGCATCATCCCATGCCCGTTACGGCCGGCTCCAGAACGTTTTTTGGCGCATTGGTCGTGGCGCTTCGGATAGCCGCTTCTGGTGTTGCGCATCAGGCGCTACCGGTGCGCCGGCCCGAGGTGGCAATCACGGCCCCGGCGATGATGAGGAGCGCGGGTAGCAGCAGGATCGGCTTGGCGTTGGTCTGACCGGCGACGATCAGCAACAGGGTGGAAAACAGCGGGGCGAGATAGGACAGAGCGCCGAGACTTGCCAGGTTGCCGTGCTTGGTCGCGTGATCCCATGCAAAGAACGCCAGGCCAACCGGGCCCAGACCGAGGCCGATGATCGCCAGCCATTGCCCGTAGTCAGGCTGGACCGTGGTTTCGAACGCCAGGTGACAAAGCGCTCCAGCTATCGCTACCAGGCCGCAGATTGCCCCGATGCTGCTGCTGGGAACCTTGCTCAAGCGTCGATTGATCACCGAGTAGCCGGACCAGACCAAGGCACAGAGCAAGGCGGCCGTATAGCCGGCGACCGGCATGCTGGCCATGCCTGACTGCGAGCGTTGCTGCATGATGAACGCCGTGCCGGCAAGCCCCAGGAGCGCTCCCAGCAGTTGTCGCGGGCGCAGTCGCTGGCCACCCGTGACAGCGGCCAGCAAGACGATCAGCAGCGGCCAGAGGTAGGCGATCAGGCTGGCTTCGGCCGCGGGCGCGGCCTTGAGGGCGAAGAAATACAGTGCGTGATAGCCAAAGATTCCCAGAAAGCCTGTGGCCCACACCTTCCATGGCTGACGCCAGCCTTGAAAACCCGCAGCACCTCGCAGCCCGAGAATGAGCAGGCTGGCGACAAAGGCTACGGCAAAGCTCAAAGCCAGCAACTCGAAAGGCGGGATGCCCGAGGTCAGGGTGGTGAGCAAGGCCAGGCAGGACCACAGGAACACGGCAATCACCCCAATGGCGGTTGCCGAGGCGGTGGACCTTGTGGCCGAGAGCGTTTTGCTGGACGTCGTTGCTTGGGTCATGAGTGCCGCCCGATGAGCGTTGCGAGGCGGGCATGATAGAAAATCCGCTCGCTCGGGTATTGGCGTGGGCTGCCTATTGCTTGTTCCAGGCTGCACGTTTCAGTCGGTTGCGCAGGATCTTCGGGCCGATGCGGGTGTCAGGTTGCGGTTTTTTTTCAGCGCATGATTCAAGGCGCTCTGGTCGGCGTAACCCGCTCGATGGGCAATTTCCGTGATCGACAGTCGAGTGTCGCGCAGCAGGTCCATGGCCAGGTCCAGGCGCAGACGAGTGACATGGGCAAAAGGCGTGGTTTTCAGGTGCTGCTCGAAGAGTCGGTACAAGCGTCGTTCGCTGGTGCCTGACATTCGGGCGATTTCAGAGGCGGTCAGAGCGGTGCCCAGGTTGTTTTCGATATGGGTCAGGGCCCGGGCCAGGGTCAATTGCCCGTGATCAGGGGAGTGGCTGTGGGGCTGGACCAGGGTCGACATCAGCAAGGTACTGAAGGATTGAGCCACCTCAGGCGAGCTGGTCAGCAACGGAACGCTGCGTGTTGCGTATTCAAGCAGGTGGCGAATCTGCGGCCTTACCGGAAAAAAGCTTTTTTCGTTGAGTCTCTTGATGGTTTCAGCTTCGAACGTTTGGGCACGGGGCGATGAAAGCGCGACATCAAGAACCAGGAAAGTGTTGGCGGTACTGGCGGAAAAGGCATGAGGGCAACCTGCCGGGATGATCACGCCCTGGCTCCAGTCGACTCTGCCGCCACGGCCATCGACCTCTATCTCCATGGCGCCTGATTGCGGCAGCACGATCTGGTGATAGTCGTGCGCATGCAGCTCAATCTGGGCTGAGTAGGATCGCAAGGCCAATGAAGTGGTTGGGGTTGCTATGTGGCTCATCGCACGCTTCCACAAGACTGACGACGCATGATGCATGAGTGTCCGAGCTCGGCGCCAGCCTCTGGATGCCGAGGCCTAGTGCCGGTTTATTTGCGCTTCAAGGACGTCGCCCAGCGGCGGTGCCGAGGGTGTTTCGCACCAACAGGCGCTTGCTCAAACCCAGCACCAGCATCGACACCGCCACTGCCAATGCAAAGGCGAGCATTCCCACCGTGGGCAGGGCCAGGGCCAGTACCAGGCAGAACGCCGCAAAGGAATACAGGCCGGTGGTCAGGGAGCGCAGCAGCACGGTGGTGAAGGCCACGCCGTGGCTCTGGTGGGAGAACACCGCCAGCACGCTGCCGAGCACCGGAAACACCGCGAGCATGCCGCTCCAGCGTTCGCCAACGGTGCTGGCCAGCAGGGTCACCGCCAGGGTCAGCAAGGCCCCGGCGAGCATGCGGTAGGGCAGTTTGTCGGAGCGCGGCGCGGGGGCGGCGGGCAGCTCGCCGACCAGGGGAAACAGCCGCGGCGCCAGGAGCAGGGCGCTGGCAGCACAGGCCACGGACAAGCCCAGCGAGGCCGGCACCTGGGTTATGGCTGTGGCCAGCACGGCCCAGACCAGTGTGGCCACGGCCAGGGCCCCGGGCCAGGCCAGGCGCTGCGCGGCGTGGGTGTAGGCGACGCTGAAGGCGATCATCGCCAGCAATGCCGAGAGGGCCGCCCCCGCCGCATGGGTGGCGAAAGCGCTGCCTTGCTCCAGGGCCAGAAACAGCAGGATCGGTCCCACCACCACCGGAAACCCCGCCAGCCAGCCGGCGACATTCGGTCCCCAGCGCCTGCTCGCCAGGGAGATCAACCAGAGGAATCCGGGAACCGTCAGCAGTTTTAACAGCAGCATGCGTGCACTCGGTGGATGAACGGTGCACCACGCTAGCATCCAGCGCGGCTTTTGGCGCGTATCTGCTGACAGGGAAGCGGCCGGTAGCGGAGGAAGGTGGCGCTTTTTTCTTGTACAGCGAAAAGGTTTTGAATCGATTAAATGCGGTTTTGTACAAGTATTTAGGCGTTTGAGGCGTTTTTTATCGATAAAAATTGTACAAAATTAGAATTGTCGTATAGGTTTTCAAGGGTGGAATGTGCGAGTGCCTGCTCAGTCCTTTCAGGGGTAGGTGGTTGCTTTCCACGCTTTTGGGGCTCCGAGGTAAGGCCCGGGTGGAACCGGGGCTGGGTCAGTCGTGTGGTCGGCCACCTCGGTGCTCTTTTTTTCCTCGGCACGTGCAAGGAATTGCCCGCCTCGCCGGCTTTTCGGAACCCATGCGCCATGCACGATCCTCTATCTCAGCACTTTCACGGCATCCTCCAGGGCCTGGGTGAAGACCCCTCGCGCGAAGGCCTGCGGGACACTCCGCAGCGAGCGTCAAAGGCCTTGCGTTACCTGTGTCATGGTTACGAAACCAGCCTCGAAGAACTGGTCAACGGTGCGTTGTTCAGCTCCACCAGCGACGAGATGGTGATGGTCCAGAACATCGAGTTGTATTCCCTGTGCGAACACCATCTGCTGCCCTTCATCGGCCAGGCCCACGTGGCTTACATCCCCACTGGCAAGGTGCTGGGCCTGTCCAAGGTGGCGCGGATCGTTGACATGTACGCGCGACGCCTGCAGATCCAGGAGAACCTCACGCGGCAGATTGCCGAGGCGATCCAGGAAGTGACCCGGGCGGCCGGGGTGGCGGTGGTCATCGAGGCGCGGCACATGTGCATGATGATGCGCGGGGTGGAAAAGCAGAATTCGCTGATGAACACCTCGGTAATGCTGGGGGCTTTTCGCGAGTCCGCCAGCACTCGCCAGGAGTTTCTCCAACTGTTGCGCAGGCAGCCTTGAATGAAGCGCATCCGGCGATGGCGGGTGGCCCGCTGGCTGTGGCTGCTGGTGCTGCTCAGTGCCAGCGCCAGCGCCGGCTGGCAGGCGTCGCTGCCCGATGCCCGGCTGCTGGGCAGTGGCGAGTTCAGCTGGTTCGGCTTCAAGGTCTACAACGCGCGGCTCTGGGGCAGGGCGTTGCCGCTGGCGGACGACAGCCCCTTCGCCCTGGAGCTGACCTATAGGCGCACGATCAGCCGCGACGATCTGGTGCAGACCAGCCTCGACGAGATCCAGCGCCTGTCCGGTGCCGCGGTGAGCCCGGCGCAACTCAAGGACTGGCAGGCGCAGATGCAGCGCGCCTTTGTCGATGTCGAACCGGGCCAGCGCATCACCGGGGTGTTCCTGCCCGGACGCGGGGTGGAGTTCTTTGTCGACCAGCGCTTGCAGTACAGGGTCGAGGACGAAGCTTTCGCCCGAGCGTTTTTCGCCATCTGGCTCGACCCGCGCACGCGCAATCCGCAGCTGCGCGCACAACTGCTGGGCCAATAGCCGGCGCAGCACAGGAGATGCTCCATGTTGAAGAAATACTTGCTGTTGCTGTGCCTCGGCCTGGGTCTGGTCGCCTGCAGCGACACCGACGTCAAGCAGTACCGTGAGCAGAAACCCGAGCTGGAACTGCGGCAGTTCTTCAGTGGCCGGGTCGAGGCCTGGGGGCTGTTCCAGAAGCGCTCAGGCGAGGTGATCAAGCGCTTCCACGTGCAGATCGACAGCCACAGCGAGGGCGAGAAATTCATCATGCACGAGGACTTCACCTACAGCGACGGCACCCGCCAGACCCGGGTCTGGACCCTGGTCCCTGCGGGGCCCGGCCTGTGGCGCGGCACCGCCGACGATGTGGTCGGCGAGGCCCTGGGCGAAGTCTCCGGCAATGCCTTGCGCTGGCGCTACGTGCTCAACCTGCCGGTGGACGGCAAGACCTACCAGGTGCACTTCGACGACTGGATGTACCTGTTGGACGAAAACACCCTGGCCAATCGGTCCTACATGACCAAGTTCGGTTTTGAGTTGGGGCAGGTCAGCCTGTTTTTCCGCCGCCAGCCCAACTGACGGCGCTCGCCGCCCCGGGCTTCAGGATGGGTCGTCGAGAAAGCGCCCGCGATGTTCGGGGCTCGGCAACAGGCACACCTCATGGCGGCCGAACCAGCGATAGCGATTGCTGGCGATGCGGTCATAGGCCCAGTCCCGCAGCGGCCGCGGGACCCAGCGCAGCAGGCGCAGCCAGCGCCAGGGCGCGGGCAGTTGCGCCATCAGGCGGATAAAGGCTTCGGAGCGTTGCGACAGACCCTGGTCTTCGATCAGCAGCACACTGTCGAACTGCTCGGTGGGCTGGCCGAACCACTGCAGCAGGGCCTGACCCTGGGGCGATTGCATCGACGCCAGCTTGATCCGCCGCTGGCGGTCGTGGCGGATCACGAACTGCACCGAGGCATTGCACAGCTTGCACACCCCATCGAACAGCAGGACCCGGTCGCCGGGGTGCAGGAAGGGGGGCTGGGTGTAGGGTTCGGGGGGTGTCGCAGCGCTGTTCACGGGGCCACCTTGGGCGGGAAATCGATGCCTGCAGCAGGCGTCGCAAGGGTCTGGAGTGGCAGCAGCATACTCGCCTTCAGGGTGAAAATTCAGGCTTGGGTGCCCGGGCTGAAACCTCTAAGCTGGGCCCTTGCTCCAATCCGTCGTGGAAATCCCCGTGAAATTCAGCCTGCCAAAAATCGCTACAGCGCCCTTTTGTCCGCCGGAAGTGGCCGGTTCCGTATCCGTCGATCCCCGTGCCTCGTTGTTCAAGCGCCTGCTGCGCTTTGCCGGCCCGGGGCTGCTGATTTCCATTGGCTACATGGACCCGGGCAACTGGGCCACGGCCATCGAGGCCGGTTCGCGCTATGGCTACAACCTGCTGTTCGTGGTGCTGCTGGCGAGCCTGGCGGGGATGGCGGTGCAATGCCTGTGCTCGCGCCTGGGCATCGCCACGGGCCGCGATCTGGCGCAACTGTGCCGGGAGCGTTACAGCCGCCGTTCGGCCCGGGTCCAATGGCTGGCGGCCGAGGTGTCGATCATCGCCACCGACCTGGCCGAAGTGCTGGGCTGCGCCCTGGCGTTCCACCTGTTGCTGGGGGTGTCCCTGAGCACCGGGATTGTCATCACCGCGTTCGACACCTTGCTGGTGCTGGCCCTGCAGAACCGCGGCTTTCGCCGGCTGGAGGCGATCATGCTGGCGCTGGTGGCGACCATCGGCGTGTGTTTCTTCATTGAACTGCTGCTGATCAAGCCCTACTGGCCGGACGTGGCGCGGGGCTTCACGCCCTCGCTTTCGGCCATCAGCGAGGCTGCGCCCTTGTATCTGGCCATCGGCATCCTCGGCGCCACGGTGATGCCGCACAATCTGTACCTGCACACCTCGGTGGTGCAGACCCGGCTGATCGGCCAGGACCGGGCCAGCCGCGCCGACGCCATCAAGCTGGCGCGGATCGACACCATCGGCTCCCTGGCCCTGGCGTTGCTGGTCAATGCGGCGATCCTGATCCTTGCCGCCGCGGCCTTCCACAACACCGGCCACAGCGACGTGGTGGAGATCCAGGACGCCTACCACCTGCTCGACCCGCTGGTGGGCGGGGCCCTGGCCAGCGTGCTGTTCGGCGTGGCGCTGCTGGCCTCGGGGCAGAGCTCGACCTTCACCGGGACCATTGCCGGGCAGGTGATCATGGAGGGCTACCTGAACCTGCGGATTCCCTGCTGGCAGCGACGCCTGATCACCCGCGGCCTGGCGTTGATCCCGGCGTTCATCGGCGTCTGGCTGCTGGGGGAGGGCGCCGTGGGCCAACTGCTGGTGCTGAGCCAGGTGGTGCTCAGCCTGCAACTGCCGTTTGCCCTGTACCCGCTGATCCGCATGACCAACGACCGGCGCCTGATGGGCGAATTCGTCAACCGCTGGCCGACCCGGCTCCTCGCCTGGAGCCTGTTCGCCATCATCAGCGCGGCCAATGCCTGGCTTCTGGTCGAAGCAGCGGCAAGTTTCTAGCGGCAAGCTGCAAGCTAAAGCCATCCGCGCCATGCTTTGAGCTTGCAGCTTGCAGCTTGCAGCTTGCAGCTTGCAGCTTGCAGCTTGCAGCTGATCGCGTTAGCGATCCCAATAGGGCTCGGGGCCGAATTTCTCGACGAAGAAGTCGATCACGGTGCGCACTTTCACTGACAACCGGCGGCTGCCGGGCCACAGGGCGGCGATCTGTTGCGGTTCGAGGCTGGTGGCCACCTCGAAGTCTTCGAACAGCGCCACCAGGCGGCCCTGGTGCAGGGCTTGCCCAATCAGCCAGGAAGGAAACATCACCAGCCCCAGGCCCTGTTCGGCGGCCTGGGTCAGGGTGTCGGCGTGGTTGCCGGTCAGCGGGCCCTTGACGCTGTAGGGCGTCCAGTCTTCCCGCCCCTGGCGGAAGAACCAGCGCTGCTGGCCGCTCTCGCCCTTGTAGGCCAGGCACTGGTGCCCTCGCAGCTGTTCCGGGTGTTGCGGTGTGCCATGCCGCGCCAGGTAGGCCGGGCTGGCCGCCACCCGGTAGCGCTGCGGGGCCAGCAGGCGGGCCTGCATCGAGGAGTCTTCCAGGGTGCCGATGCGAAACAGCAGGTCGGTGCCGTCCTGCAAGGGATCGATGTAGTTGTCGGTCTGTTGGATGTCCAGTTGCAGCTTGGGGTAGCGGCCCAGCAGTTCGCCAAGCCAGGGCGACAGGTGCCGCTGGCCGAACACCACCGGGGCGTTGATTCGCACCAGCCCGGCGGGTTCGTCCTGCTGTTCCTGCAGCGCCTGTTCGGCTTCTTCCCATTGCGCCAGCACCCGCCGCGCATGGTGGCCCAGCAGGCGCCCGGCCTCGGTGGGGCTGACGGCGCGGGTGTGGCGATAGAGCAACTGCTGGCCCAGGGCCTGTTCCATCAGCTGGATCTGCCGCGAGATGGACGAGGGCGCCAGCCCCTCGCGGCGCGCCACGGCCGAGAAGCTGCCCTGATCGAGCACCGCGATGAACAGGCGCAGGGCCTTGAAACCGAGGTCGTTGAAGCCTTGCATGGAGGAATCCTGCTGTGCGTTTTGCGCAAAAGAGTTGTCAGTATGCTGGCATTTATCGCAAAGCTCGTGCAATCGATAATGCCCGCCGTTTCTTGATCTCAGGCAGGTGTTGCATGTCTTCCGATGTTGTCGAACCCGCGCTGCCAAACCTGGCGCCGGTCACTGAATCCCGCGCCGGCTGGCAGCGCCTGATGCTCTTGCCGCTGGTGATCCTTGCCGGCATGGGCCTGTCGGTGGAGGCCGGCTTGCTCGGCCCGCTGGGCGCCCAGGTCGGGCACTTGTGGGCCACCCTGAGCATCTTCGGCGTGGGTGCAGCGCTGTTGTCTCTGCTGCTGTTGTTCAGCGGTCCACAGCCGGGGCCGGCCCTTAGCCAGTTACCGCGCTGGCAGTTGCTGGGCGGGGTGCTGGGGCCGATCTACGTGGTGGTGCTGACCCTGGCCACGCCCCATATCGGCATCGCCATGACCATGATCGCGATCCTCTCCGGGCAGGTCGGCAAAAGCGTGCTGATCGACCATTACGGCTGGTTCGGCAGTGCCCGCAAACCGGTCAATGCAGAACGCTGGCTGGCCCTGACACTGATTGTCGTGGCCCTGATCCTGATGGCCCGAGGTTGAAGATGAATCTGTTTCTATTGCTGGTCGTGGTGGTGGCCGCCGGTGCGCTGCTGAGTGTGCAGGCGGCGATCAATGGCCGCCTGGGAGCAAGCGTCGGGGTGCTGCGCAGCAGCCTGCTGACCTTTGCCGTGGGCGCCCTGATCACCGGGTTGCTGATTGTGTTTTTCCAGCCGCCCCAGGCCATGACATTGCTTCAGGCGCCGAAATGGCAGCTTTGTGGCGCCTTGTTCGGCGTGGTCTACATGCTGGTGATGGTCGGCGCGGTGCCGCGGGTGGGGGCCGCTGTGGCCACCGTGGCGGTGATTCTCGGGCAGTTGGGCATGGGCATGCTGATCGACAACTTCGGCTGGTTCGGCAACCCGGCCATCGAGCTGTCGTCCAGCCGCCTGCTGGCCATGCTGTGCCTGGCCCTGGCGCTGCTGTTCATGTATCGGAGCCATAAGCCATAAGCCATAAGCCATAAGCTGCAAGCCGCAAGCCGCAAGCCGCAAGCCATAAGCCGCAAGCCTGAAGCTTGAAGCTTGAAGCTTGCCGCTTAGTCCAGCACTTCGATCCAGTGGCGGACCGGGGTGCGGCCGGCGCCATCCAGGTGGCTCTGGCAGCCGATGTTGGCGGTGACGATCAGGTCCGGCCGGCCACTTTCCAGGGCCCGCAGCTTGTCGTCTCGCAGTTGCCGCGCCAGCGCCGGCTGGGTCAGTGAATAGGTGCCCGCCGAGCCGCAGCACAGGTGGCTGTCGGGCACCGCGGTGAGGTGGAAGCCCAGGCGTTGCAGCAGGCTTTCCACGGCGCCGCCGAGCTTTTGCGCGTGCTGCAGGGTGCAAGGGCAATGAAAGGCCAGGCGCTGGTCGCTGTGGGCGCCGAGCTGTTCCAGGGGTTCGTCGCGCAGCACTTCCACCAGGTCCCGGGCCAGGGCGCTGACCTGCCGGGCCTTGGCCGCGTAGGCCGGATCATGGGCCAGCAGGTGCTGGTAGTCCTTGATGAAGGCGCCGCAACCGCTGGCGGTCTGGACGATCGCCTCGGCGCCCTGTTGCAGGTACGGCCACCAGGCGTCGATGTTGCGCCGGGCCCGTTGCAGGCCGGCTTCCTGGGCGTCGAGGTGATAGTCCACGGCGCCGCAGCAGCCGGCCTCGGCGACCGGTTGCACGCTGATGCCCAGGCGGTCGAGGACCCGCGCCGTGGCGGCATTGGTATTGGGCGACAGCCCCGGTTGCACGCAGCCTTCAAGCAACAGCACGCGCCGCGAATGCCGTGGGGCGGGGCGCGGCTTGGCCGTGGGCAACTGGCGCGGCAGCTTGTCCTGCACCGCTTGGGGCAGCAGCGGGCGCAGGCGGCTGCCGCCCTGGATCAGGGCCTTGAACAGTTGCGTGTTGGCGCAGAGGGCCCGCAGGCCATGGCGCAGCAGTTGCTGGCCGGCGGGGCGGGGTACAGCGGCGTCGACCACGGCGCGGCCGATGTCCAGCAGGTTGTGGTAGTCGACCCCGGACGGGCAGGTGCTCTCGCAGTTGCGGCACGACAGGCAGCGGTCCAGGTGCTGCTGGGCCTGGGAGGTGGCTGGGGCGCCTTCGAGTACCTGCTTGATCAGGTAGATGCGCCCCCGCGGGCCGTCCAGCTCGTCGCCCAGCAACTGGTAGGTGGGGCAGGTGGCATTGCAGAAGCCGCAGTGCACGCAGCTGCGCAGGATGCGCTCGGCTTCGGCGGCCCGGGGCAGTTGCCGGGCTTCGGGGCTGAGGGTGGTCTGCATGGTCTAGAGCTCCGCGTAGAGTCGGCCGGGGTTGAAAATCCCTTGCGGGTCCAGCTGCGCCTTGAGCCGTTGGTGGTAGTGCAGCAGGGTCGGCGCCAGGGGCTGGAACGGGCTGTCCTGCAGGCCGTGGCTGTAGCAGCTGGCGTGGCCGCCGACGGCGCTGACCGCGGCGCGGATCTCGGCGGCCGTGGCATCGGTCTTCAGCCAGCGCTGGGCACCGCCCCAGTCCAGCAGCTGTTCGCCGGGCAGGGCCAGCAGCGGCGTGTTGTGCGGCAGCGACAGGCGCCACAGCGGCGGGCCAGGGTCGAAGAACGCCAGTTGCTGTTCATTGAGCAGGCTCCAGTAGCCCGCCTCCAGGGGCTCGCCGCCCAGGCGCTCATGGGCCGCCGCCACCGAGCCTTCGCCGCCCTCCAGGCGCAGGTGCAGGCGCTCACCGTCATGGCAGGCGGCGCTGATCGGCAGGGGCTGCTGGCCCCATTCGGCCAGTTGCGCGAGGGCGCGCTGGCGGTCCATTTCCAGGCTCAGGCTCAGGCATTGCCGGGGCTTGGGCAGGACTTTCAGCGAGACTTCGGTGATCAGCCCCAGGCAGCCGTAGCTGCCGGCCATCAGCCGCGACAGGTCATAGCCGGCGACGTTCTTCATCACCTCGCCGCCAAAGCGCAGGTGCTGGCCGCTGCCGCTGATGATCCGGGTGCCGAGAACGAAATCCCGCACCGCGCCGGCCCAGGGCCGACGCGGCCCGGACAGGCCGCTGGCGAGCATGCCGCCGACGGTGGCGCCAGCGCCGAAGGATGGCGGCTCGCAAGGCAGCATCTGCCCGGCGGCCTCCAGGGTGGCGTGCAACTCGCTGAGCGGGGTGCCGGCTCGGACGCTGATCACCAGCTCGGTGGGGTCGTAGCTGACGATGCCGCGATGGCTGCGGGTGTCGAGGATTTCCCCGGCGCACTCGCGGCCGAGAAAGGCCTTGCTGTTGGAACCCTGGATGCGCAGCGGGGTATGGCTCTGCAGGGCGTCGCGTACCTGCTCCAGCAACGTCTCTACGGCATCGAAATCGCTGTCGGTGCTCATCAGAAGCGCTCCAGTTCGGGGAAGGGCAGTTGCCCGTGGTGGATGTGCATGGCGCCGAATTCGGCGCAGCGCTGCAGGGTCGGGATGTTCTTGCCGGGGTTGAGCAGGCCGAGGGGGTCGAAGGCCGCCTTGATGGCGTGGAACAGCGCTAGCTCGTGGGGGGTGAACTGGGCGCACATCTGGTTGATTTTCTCCCGGCCCACGCCGTGTTCGCCGGTGATGCTGCCGCCCACCGCCACGCACAGTTCGAGGATCTTGCCGCCCAGGGCCTCGGCCCGTTGCAGCTCGCCGGGCTGGTTGGCGTCGAACAGGATCAGCGGGTGCATGTTGCCGTCGCCGGCATGGAACACGTTGGCTACCCGCAGCTGGTGCTCGTCGGCCAGGCGGGCGATGCCCCGCAGCACTTCTGGTAGCTGGCGCCGGGGAATGCTGCCGTCCATGCAGTAGTAGTCCGGCGCCAGGCGCCCCACCGCCGGGAAGGCATTCTTGCGCCCGGCCCAGAAGCGCGCGCGCTCGGCTTCGTCGCGGGCCTGGCGCACCTCGCTGGCGCCGGCTCGTTGCAGTACCTGGCGCACCCGCTGGCAGTCGTCGTGGACATCGGCTTCCACGCCGTCCAGTTCGCACAGCAGGATGGCTTCGGCGTCCACCGGGTAACCGGCGTGGATGAAGTCTTCGGCGGCGCGCAGCGCCAGGTTGTCCATCATCTCCAGGCCGCCGGGGATGATCCCCGCGGCAATGATCTCGGCCACCGCGCGGCCGGCGGCTTCCACCGAGTCGAAGGCCGCCAGCAGCACCTTGGCGATCTGCGGCTTGGGCAGCAGCTTGACCGTGACCTCGGTGATCACCCCCAGCAGGCCCTCGGAACCGGTGAACAGCGCCAGCAGGTCGAAGCCCTGCGAATCCAGGGCCTCGCTGCCCAGGGTCAGGGGCTGGCCGTCGATGCTGAGCATCTCGACCTTGAGCAGGTTGTGCACGGTCAGACCGTATTTCAGGCAGTGCACGCCGCCGGCGTTTTCCGCGACGTTGCCGCCAATCGAGCAGGCGATCTGCGAAGACGGGTCGGGGGCGTAGTACAGGCCAAAGGGCGCGGCGGCCTGGGAGATCGCCAGGTTGCGCACCCCGGGCTGGAGCCTGGCACAACGCGCGGCGGGGTCGATCTGCAGGATGTCCTTGAAGCGCGTCATCACCAGCAGCAGGCCCTTCTCCAGGGGCAGGGCGCCGCCGGACAGGCCGGTGCCGGCGCCCCGGGCCACTACCGGCACCCGCTGCGCATGGCAGATCTGCAGGATGCGTTGCACCTGATCCAGATGCCGGGGCAGGGCCACCAGCATCGGCGTGCTGCGGTAGGCGCTGAGGCCGTCGCACTCGTAGGGCTTGAGCTGGGTTGGCTGGTCCAGCAGTTCCAGTTCCGGAAGTTCTTGGCGTAGAGCCTGGATCAGGGCCTGGCGGTCGACTTCGGGCAGGGCGCCGTCGAGGCGTTCGTCGTAGAGCATGGTCATGGCGACTGGGGACCTTGTGTGGTTTTTATCAGGTCGCGACAGCAGCATCAGCGGGCCTGGTGTCCGTCCGTCCGCGCTTGCGCTGGCTGAACCACTTTAGTCGCTCATGGCCGGGTGAGGGGCGCGGATTGGCCTAACCTTTTTAAGTGCTCGAACCCTGCGCTGCGCGCTGCTGTTTCAGGCGCTGCGCTGTTGGGGTCTCATCAGAAGGCCGTTCACGAGGAACACTGCCATGTCCAATCAAACCTGTGCCTGTCCGGCTTGCACCTGCAAGCTTGGAGCCCATTCGATTGTCCGTCACGGTAAGCACTACTGCTGCCAGGCGTGCGCCGACCATCACGCCCACGGTGAACCTTGCGCTTCCACCGAGGGCTGCAAATGCGCCAAGGGCGCCCACGGTTGACGCGGCTGTGGCGGGTGGAGCCCCAGAGCTCCACCCCCATCGGCAGGGCCTAGACCGAAGGGCGCCAGGTGACGTTCTCGATGCCGAGTTTTTCCGCCATGGGCTTGCTGGTCTTCTTCACCCGTTCACGGCCGAAACGTCCGATCCGACCCACGCCTGCGTCGCAACTGGCCCAGTGCCAGGCCTCGGCGTTGTCCATCTTTTCCTGGCGGATGATGAAGGACTTGGGCGCGCCGTGGAGGGTGTATTCGATGACGAAAAGTTTTGCGTTATTCATAAAGCCGTTATTCCTCCCTGTGATGCCTTAGTGATTCTGGCGTGGCGGAAAAATTCACTCGAAATGTCCCGCCCGGCTACCGACGGTCATCTTCCGAGGCTGCGCTCGCCGCCTGGGTGCCAGGGCCGGGCTGCGGGCTTGAGCCCCGTGTGGATGTGGGCCGCGGCGCTGCTTGGCGGCATTCACGGTGGCTGGTTACCATGGGCGCCCGCCGACTTGCCGCGACCTTGCCATGGCCCTCGCCACACCTCCCGACCTCAGTGACCCCGCGATCCCGGTGCAACCCCTGGCGCGTACTTATCCGCGCGGCTTGTTCATCGAGCCCCATCAGCACGACTGGGGCCAGTTGCTCTACGCCATGAGCGGGGTGATGTGGGTCGAGACACCCCAGGAGGCCCTGGTGGTGCCGCCGCAGCGCGCGGTCTGGCTGCCCCCTGGGGTCAGCCACGGGATTCGCGTGGTCAGCGATTTGCAGATGCGCAATATCTACCTGCGCCCGTCCCTGGCGGCGACCCTGGATCCCGGCGTCCAGGTGCTGCAGGTGGATAACCTGCTGCGCGAGCTCATCGTGCGCCTGGTGGAGCTCGACCCACCGCAGCCCGAGTACTACGAGGCGCTGGTGGGGCTGGCCCTGCTGGAACTGCGCAGGGCCCGCCGCTCGCTGTTGAAGATTGCCCTGCCGGATGCCTCCGACCGGCGCCTGATCAACCTGTGCCAGGCGGTGATGGCGGCGCCGTCCCTGGCCATTTCCTTTGAACAGCACGCCGATGCGGCGGGGGCCAGCGTGCGTACCCTGGCACGGCTGTTCAAGGAACAGCTGGGCCTGGGGTTCGCCGAATGGCGGCGGCAGGTGCAACTGGCCACCGCTGCCGCGGAGCTGATCCAGGGCGTACCGGTGAGCCGCATTGCCCGTGAGCTGGGCTATTCCCCCGGCAGTTTCAGCGACATGTTCCGTCGCGAACTGGGTGTCGCGCCTTCCCAGTACGCCGCCGCGAGCCAGGTGTAGCCGCTGCCGCAGGCTGCGAAGACGACGCGAAGATCCAAAGAGCCCACGAGGTGCATCAGGCGGACGCCAGCCAAGCGACCGCCCGGGTTTCGCTTTGGCCGAAATCCTGAAGCACTTGACCGATGCCGCAAGCGTTCGCCACCTAGACTTTGTCGCACACGCCACATCACCCCGGCACGGACGCCACGGCTTCTGGAGCGCGACATGAACTACCTGATTTCCCTGGCCGCCGGTCTGCTGGTCGGCCTGCTGTACGGCGCCTTGCAGGTGCGTTCCCCGGCACCGCCGGCCATTGCCCTGGTGGGCCTGTTGGGCATGCTCGGCGGCGAGCAGTTGTGGCCGCTGGGGCGTCAGCTCGTGAGCAGTTGGCTGTCCTGAACAGGCACTTTTTCTTTCCCCCTGACCCATGGATCCGACGATGAAAGCACTGCAATTTTCCGCAACCGGCGATCTTGCCGCCCTGCAGGTGGTGGACCTTGCCACCCCGGTGCCGGGCGCCGGTCAGGTCCTGGTCCGCATCCAGGCCGCGGGCCTCAACCCCAGCGACGTGAAGAACGTGCTCGGGCGCTTTCCCTACACCACGCTGCCGCGGATTCCCGGGCGGGATTTCGCCGGAGTGGTGGAGCAGGGCCCGGCCGAGCTGATCGGTCAGGAGGTTTGGGGCACCGGCAAGGAGCTGGGGTTCTTTGCCGATGGCAGCCATGCCGAATATGTCGTGCTGGCGGCCAAGGGCGTGGCCCGCAAGCCTCGGCACCTGAGTTTTGCCCAGGCCGCGAGCCTCGGGGTGCCGTACACCACCGCCTGGGATGCCCTGGAGCGCAGCGGTGTGACCACCGGCACCCGACTGCTGGTGATCGGCGGTGGTGCGGTAGCCACGGCGGCCCTGGCCCTGGCCAAGGTGCGCGGGGCCCGGGTGCTGGCGGCGGCGCGGCGGGCGGAGCAGGTTCAGGCGCTTGAAGCCCAGGGCTACCCGACCCTGCATCTGGAGCAGCCGGAAACCCTGGCGGCCCAGGTGGAGGAGGTGCACCCCGGCGGTGCCGAGGTGATCTTCGACACCACCGGTTTCTGGCTACCGGCCTCGGTGCCGGCCCTGGCCGCCTTTGGCCGCATCGCCATCATTGCCGCGCCGCTGGACGGTCAGGTGCAACTGCCGGCCCTGGCCCTGTACCGCAAGGGCGGCTCGGTGGTGGGCATCAACTCGCTGCTGTACGGGGTCGAGGCGTGCGCGGCGATGCTGGAACAGTTCGGCCGCTACTTCGATGAAGGCCGGCTGCCGCTGCCGGAAGGCTTGGTCGAATCGCCCCTGGAGCAAGGCCTGGAGCGCTACGCCGAAGTGAACCAGGGGCGCGGCGAGAAGGTCATCCTCATCCCCTGAGCGCCCACGATGCGCCTGCGCCCCGTAGGAGCTGGCTTGCCAGCGAAGAGGCCCCTGAGACCGCCTTCGCCGGCAAGCCGGCTGCTACGGGTGGTGGGGTTGGGGCTCAGGCTCCGGGGACGCCTGTTTCCCAGGCCGACCAGTTGTCGAGGATGTCCTGCACCAGCGGGTTGCCGGCTCGATACAGGTTCTCCAGGGCCGGGACAAAGCCACCCTGGTCGGCGTACTTGAGCAGGTTGTCCACTTCGCTGGCCCCCGGCGCCGGGCGGTCGAAGTCGGAGCCGGCGCGCAGCACCGCCAGGCGCTGGATGTCCACCAGGCCCTCGCGGCTGGCCCGCAGCAAGGCTTCGTAGGTGGAGTTGTCTTCCTGCTGGGTGGTGCAGTAGGTGCCTTTGTTGTCGGTCAGCAGGCGGGTCCAGACCTCGGCCCGCTCGCTCAGCCGAGTGCCGGAAAACCAGGTATTGCCCGCCAGGGTGTCGCAGCGGGTCACCACCGGCGGCTGGTTGGCCGGGGCCTTGGGGTATTTCAGGCGCCAGGCCGCCGATTCCTTGCTCTCGCTCAAGCTCACCTTATGACTCAGGGCGAAGGCCTTGGCCTGGAGCTTGGGGTTCAGTTCGAAGACCTCGGTCTTGTAGTCCAGGGGCGGCTTTTCATCCGGGCTCTTGGTGTTGATCCCCAGGTAGCCGGTAGGCCAGCCCTTGGGCGCATCCCGCGAATCGATTTCCCACTGGGTGCCGAACTCCACCAGGTAATGGGCCCAGGCCGCGGTGCCGATAGTGCCGTGGTGCGGGCTGATGCCGGCGATCCCGGCAATCAGGAAATAGCTTTTACGCAGGTCGAACTTCGGCGACAGGGCCAGCGCCAGGGTCGAGGCCGCGGCATTGGTCTGGCCCATGCCGGTGGTCAGCAGACACACCTCCCGGTCGTTGCAACGAATCACCGGATACTCCGCCGCCAGCCCTGGCACGCGGATCTCGCGCTTGAGCTCCAGGCGCTCGATCCAGTGCTGCGCTTCCGGCGCGAACATGCTGATCAGCACCACCTTGGGCCTGATCGGCGCCTCATTGGCCCAAGCACCGCTGACCATCAGCGCGCCCAAACCCAATACCCACGAACCCTTTTGAATCCCACGCATACAACCTCCATGACTGCCGTTAACCGGCGCTTATCCTGCCTGATACAGATGGCAATTCATCGCACTGCTCTGACTTGCCGCTTGTAGCTTGCCGCTTGCAACTGCTCCTAGAACTGATAGCCGACCCCGGCGTAATAGCCCCAGCCATTGGAGCGGGCGCGGAACTCGCCATCGCCGAAGTTCAGCACGCTGCCGTCCTCCCAGTTGCCGCCGTTGTGAAAGTAGCGGCCCACCAGGGTGAAGCGCAGGTGGGTGAAGGAATACAGCAGCACATTGGTGGCCACCGTGGCATTGGCGGTGCGCGCCGGGTTGTCCCTGTGCAGGTCGGAGCCGAAATCGAAATTGGTGAAGCCGATGTAGGTCAGCGAGGCGCCGTTGCTGAAGGTGTCGATGGGCACGATGTATTTGAGCTGGGCGCGGTAGCCGTCCCAGGAATATTCATTGCTGGCGCCGTAGTTTTCCCACTGGTAGCGGCCGTAGAAGTTGGCCGAGAGGCTGACCCGCGAATGGGTGTCGATGTCGGTGCCCAGGCCGCTGTACAGGGTATTGGCACGGTTGGCGGTGCGGCTGCCGTGGTCGTAGATCCAGTCGAAGGCCACGTACCACTCCTTGAACGGGCCGATGGCCAGGCTGCGGCCGGCCAGGTAGTCGATGGAGATCCGCGGCTCATGCTCCATGAACAGCGGCGAGCCGTGGTCCCAGATGCCCTTGTCGTGGCTGTTGCCGATGTCGAGGATCTTCGGCAGGTCGATATAGCCGTACAGCTCGAAGGGGCCCTTGCGCCCGAAGTATTCGTATTCCAGGTAGATGTCGTCGGCCGGGCGCGGGCCGAAGCTGATGTCCTTGCTGCCGATCAGCATCAGGTCCTGGTTGTACCAGTCGGAGAGGTAGGCGCCCTGTTTCGCAGGCTGGACCTCGGCGCTCAGGCTTTCGCCCTGGGCTGATGCGTCCGGGGTGGGGGATTGGGCCTGCGCGGCGTGGCTGAGTAGCGCGGTAACGCCGGCCAGCCCGAGGCAAGCAGCCAACAGGCCGCGGCAAGCCGGGCGGGGGAAGCGATTGTGCATGGAAAGTCCCTGTTCGTGCGGTGTGAAGTCCCTGGTGTCCGTTCCCCCGCAGGGCGGTGGCGAACACCCACAAAAATGCAGCTCGCAAACGTTTGCATATGGCGTACCAACTTGAAATAGCTTTCGCAAATAAAAGTCGTCGACAGGGCCTTTGCGCCAGCGCTGTGGCGGCTGCGGCGCTACCGAGCGGCCCGCCGATGGAGGGCCGGCGGTGAGCAGGGCTGGGTATTACCAGCGGGAATATAAAGGGCCGCCTTTTCTATTATCCAGTAATGACGACCCTGGCTAGCATCCGGACTCGCCAGGGCCGTTTGCTGCGGCCCCGGCGCCCCAATCATCGATACCGAGGGATCGTCATGAGCCGTTCCGCGCCCTGTACCCGGGAGCAGATCCAGCAGTTGGATCAGTCCGACCCGCTGGCCTTCTGTCGCCAGCGTTTTACCTTGCCGCAACACAAGATCTACCTCGACGGCAACTCCCTGGGGGCCATGCCGGCCCATGTTCCGGCGCGCCTGGAGCAGGTGCTCAAGGTGGAGTGGGCCGAAGGCCTGATCAACTCTTGGAACGATGCCCACTGGTATCCGGCGCCGCAGCGCACCGGTGCCCGCATCGCCGGACTGATCGGTGCCCAGGGGCACGAAGTGATAGTGGCCGATTCCACCTCGATCAACCTGTTCAAGGTGCTGGTGGCGGCCTTGCGCATGCAGCCGTCGCGCCGGGTGATCCTGGCGGAGAACGGCAACTTTCCCACCGATGTGTACATCGCTCAGGGCGTTGCGGAACTGACCGGCTGCCGGCTGCAGTGCGTTGATCCGGAACAGATCCTCGATGCCCTCAGCGACGAGGTGGCAATCCTGTCTCTCACTCACGTCAACTACAAGACCGGTCGCCGCTACGACATGGCGGCGATCACCGCGCGGGCCCACGAGCTGGGGGTGCTGGTGGTCTGGGACCTGTGCCACTCGGCCGGCGCCATGCCGGTGGAGCTGAACGCGGCCGGCGCGGACTTTGCGGTGGGCTGCGGCTACAAGTACCTCAATGGCGGCCCTGGCGCTCCGGCCTTCGTGTTTGTCGCCGAGCGTCACATCGCCCAATTGCGCCAGCCGCTGACCGGTTGGCACGGGCACGCCAAACCCTTCGATTTCAGCCATGACTACCTGCCGCACCCGAGCCTCGACCGGATGCTGGTGGGCACCGCGCCGCAGTTGGGCGTGCTGGCTCTGGAAGCGGCGCTGGAGGTGTTCGACGGCGTCGACCTGCAGGCCTTGCGCAGCAAGAGCCTGGCCTTGTCCGAGCTGTTTATCCGCCTGTGTGACGAGCAACTGGCCGGGTTGGGCGTGCAGTTGCAGACCCCGCGCGATGCCGAGCAGCGCGGCAGCCAGGTTTCCCTGAGCCACCCCCAGGCCTACCCGGTGATGCAGGCCCTGATTGCCCGGGGCATCGTCGGTGATTTTCGCGCGCCGGACATCCTGCGCTTCGGTTTCGCCCCGCTGTACAACCGCTTTGAAGACATCTGGACCTGCGTCGGCGCGCTGCGGGACATCCTCGTCAGCGGCGAATGGAACCAGCCGCAGTTCCTGGCCCGCAAAGCGGTGACCTGAACCCTGTGCCAAGCCTTGGAGCAAGCGTGTCATGACAAAAACAACAAGCACCTTCCAGCAAGTGGCAGACCGAGAAAAAGGTCTCAAGCAAACCCTGAGCAGCGGCCAGCTGTCGATGATCGCCATTGGCGGGGCGATCGGCACCGGGCTGTTCCTGGGCAGCAGTTTCGCCATCGGCTTCGCCGGCCCCAGCGTGCTGGTCAGCTATGGCATCGGCGCGGTGATCGCCCTGTTGCTGATGGGCTGCCTGGCGGAAATGACCGTGCGTCACCCCACTTCCGGGTCTTTCGGTTCCTTCGCCGAATTCTATGTGGCGCCCTGGTTCGGCTTCGCCATCCGCTACGCCTACTGGGCCTCCATCGTGTTTGCCGTGGGCACGGAAATCACCGCCGCGGCGATGTACATGAAGTACTGGTACCCCGAGGTGCCCGGGGGCTACTGGATGCTCGGTTTCTCCCTGGCGCTGATCCTGGCCAACGCCTTCAGCGTCAAGGTGTTCGGTAGCATCGAATACCTGTTTTCGCTGCTCAAGCTGTGCGCCATTGTCGCCTTCATCCTGCTCGGGGCCTGGGTGGTGTACGGCGCGGCGCCCGGCTCCGGGATCGGCCTGGCCAACTACCGCAACGACGGCGGCTTCTTTCCCCACGGCGCCTGGGGCACCTGGGTGGCGGTGATCGTGGCCTTCTTCAGTTACCTGAGCATCGAGATGATCGCGGTGGCCGCAGGCGAGGCCAAGGACCCGGAACGTGCAGTGACCCGGGCCTTTCGCATCACCGTGGTGCGCCTGGTGGTGTTCTACCTGCTGACCATCGCCCTGGTCCTGGCCATCGTGCCCTGGAGCCGCAACACCGGCGGCGAAAGCCCCTTCGTCATGGTCATGGCGGCCACCGGCATTCCCTATGCCGGCGGGGTGATCAACGCGGTGATCCTGGTGGCGGCGCTGTCGGCGATGAACAGCCAGCTGTACATCACCACGCGGCTGATGTTCAGCCTGTCCCGGGCCGGCCAGGCACCGGCGCTGTTCGGCCGCCTGAGTCGCAACGGCGTACCCCTGGCGGCGCTGCTGCTGTCCTCTCTGGGCATTGCCCTGGCCACCTTGCTGTACCTGGCCTACGCCGACCAGGCCTTCACCCTGATGATGTCGATCGCCATGTTCGGCGCCATGTTCACCTGGGCCGGGATCTTCCTCACCCACCTGTTCTTTCGCCGACGCCAGGGCTCTGAACCCTTGGCGTTCAAGCTCTGGGGCTACCCCTGGACCAGCTTGGGCGGCTTGCTGCTGATGCTGGCGGTGATGCTCACCACGCTGTTCACCGAACCGTTCTTCCTGACCCTGGTCTGCGGGTTGCCGTTCCTGGCGCTGATCCTGTTGATCTACTACCTGCGCTTTCGCGGCAAGCGGTCGCTGGACGCCGCGGCGCCCAAGCCGTTGCCGATCCAACCCTGAGTTCCGGAGCACCCCGTTCGCGGGAGCCGGCTGGTCGGCGAAGCGGTCCGCGTAATCGCCTTCGTCGGCAAGCCGGCTCCCACGGGGCCTTTGGTCACTGTCGATCCCTGTCGCCACCTTTACAAAAACAATAATCCACCAAGGGTTTTGCCATGTCTGACGTAATGCGCCGTTCACCGCTTTTGCTGTTGCCGCTGCTGGGTTGCCTGCCCTGGAGCGTCCACGGGGCTGGGGAGGAGCCGGCCGGTTTCATCGAGGACAGCCATCTGCGCATCCTGGCCCGCAACTACTACCTCAACCGCAGCGTCCAGGACGGCCGTGCCGACCGCAAGGACTGGACCCAGGGCTTTATCGGCCGCTTCGAATCCGGATTCACTCAGGGCACGGTCGGCGTCGGCGTCGATGCCTTCGCCACTCTCGGGCTCAAGCTGGATGCCTCCGGGGGCAAGACCGGCACCTACAACCTGCCGATCCACGACAACGGCAAGCCGGCGAACGAATACGCCAAGGCCGGTGCCGCGCTGAAACTGAAAGTCTCCGAAAGCGTGCTGCGTTTCGGCGAGCAGTCGGTGGACACCCCGGTGTTCGCCGTCGGCCACAACCGCCTGATCCCGGAAACCGCCACCGGCTTTGCCCTGGACAGCCAGGAACTGGACAAACTCAAGCTGCAGGCCGGGCATTTCACCTCGGCCACCGGCCACGTCACCACCAACAGCAATGGCGACCTCTGGGCCTTCTATGCCGGCGTCACCACGCCCTCGGTGGACTACCTGGGCGGCCAGTACGCGTTCACCGAAGACCTGGGCGCCAGCTTCTATGCGGCGCGTTTCGCCGACATCTGGAACCAGTACTACGCCAATCTCAATGGCCGTACCGACCTGGGGCAGGGTCGGCAGGCCGGTTTCGACCTCAACCTCTACCGCACCCTTGACACCGGCCAAGCCAGAGCTGGAGCCATCAATAACACCACCCTGGGCGCCTCGGTGTTCTATGGCTTGGGCGCCCACCGCCTGACCCTGGCGCTGCAGAACGTCGACGGCAACACCCCGTTCGACTACCTGGGGGTGGGCGACCTAGACCGCAACGGCCGCAATGGCCGCGACCAGGGCGCCTCGATCTACCTGCCCAACTCGGTGCAGTACTCGGACTTCAACGGCCCCAACGAGCGTTCCTGGCAACTGCGCTACGACCTGTCGCTGGCCGGCTACGGCATGCCCGGCTGGAACCTGATGACCCGCTACCTGCGCGGCTCCGGCATCGACGGCACGCACACGCCGGCGGGCAGCGCCTATGCCGGGATGTATGGCAAGGAGGGTGTGCACCGTGAGATCAACTTCGAAGCGCGTTATGTGGTGCAGAACGGTCCGCTGAAAGACCTGAGCTTTCGCCTGCGTCAGACCTGGCACCGGGCCAATGTGGCCCAGGGCGAGGGCAATATCGACGAGTTCCGGCTGATTACCGATTACCCGATCGAGATTTTTTGAAGGCAGGCTGCAAGGACCATGGCGTTGCCTCGCAAGGGGCAACGCCATGGTCTGTCCGGCAGCGCTTGCAGCCGTCTCTGCCTAGCTGAGTGCTGCAGCTTTTTTCTCTACCAGGCCAGCCCCCATGACCAGCATCTCAGGCAGGATTTTGCGCTGTTCTGCCGAGGCCACACCCAAATGTTCATCACCCTGCCAAAGCTCTCCGGCCACCACTCTCAGGTCGAGTCGGGTCTGGCTTTCTCGCAGGGCTTCATGGCCGACGCGGGGCCAGCGCTGCTTTTGCACCGGTGCCCTGGAGGTATAGAGCAGCAGGGCAAAGGTGTCGGCAAGCGGCTCGGGCAGTTGCTGGGCACTGACGCAAGTTGCATAGAGGCCCAGCAGGATCGTGTCTTTATAGCGCTGTGAAACGTACAGCACCTTGGCCGGCCTGAAGCCTTCGGTGATGGGGATCAGCACGATGTCGCCAACGGTGGTTTTTTGGCTGCTCATGGTCCAGGCCTTGTCCGTCAGTATTGGATTGGACGGCACGCCAGTGACTAGCTGGCATGCCGTCGCGCAGTATCGCGATTTTTGTGCCGAGCGCCAGCCATGGACATCCACATCCGCGCGTGGCTGGGCAAAAAGCGCGAGTACTTTTTATTCAAGCCGCTGCATTGGCCTCAGTGTCCGCTGTGTGCCGAGCGCGGTTCATCAGCCCCAGCGCCAGCGCGGCCAGCAGCACCGGGATGGCAATCCACATGAAGAATTTTTCCAGGCCCCCGGCGTTGTTGAACAGCCAGCCACCGAGCAGCGAGCCGACGATGGAGCCGGCGCGGCCGGCCGCCAGGGCCCAGGCCACGCCGGTGGCCCGGGACGTGGTGGGGTAGAGGGTGGCGGCGACCACGCTGAGGTTGTTCAGGGTGCCGGTGAGGCTGAAACCGGCCAGGAACACGATCGCCAGGGTGCCGGCGGCGCTGTGCAGTTGGCTGCCGGTCAGGGCCAGGGCGCAGGCGGCGATCAGGCACAGCCAGGGCAGGATGCGCAGGGCGCCGATGCGGTCCATCAGCAGGGCCATGGCGATGCCGCCGAGTACGCCGCCAAAGGGAATCATCGCGCTGATCCGTGCCGCGCCGCCGGTGTCGTAGCCGCTGGCCCGCAGCACCGTGGGCAGCCAGTTGGTCAGCAGGTAGAACACGAACAGGCAGCAGAAGAAGGTCAGCCACAGCAGCAGGGTGCGTGCCAGCTGGCCGGGGCTGAATAATGCCCAGAGGGGCGAGCGGGCGCCGGCCTCGCCGCTATCGCCCACCAGTCGTACCCGTTCCCAGTCGGACTGGCCGCTGATGCGGGTGATGATGCGGCGCAAGGTGGCGGTGTGGCGCGGGCTGTTGGCCATGAAGCACACCGATTCCGGCAGCGCCAGGTACAGCACCGGCAACAGCAGCAGGGGCGCCAGGCCGCCGATCAGCAGCAGGCCCTGCCAGCCCACCCGGGGCAGCAGTGCGCCGGCTACCGCGCCGCCCAGGGCCAGGCCCAGGGTGAAGCCGGAATAGCTCAGGGTCACCAGCAGCATGCGCCGCCGCGCCGGGGAGTATTCCGAGCTCAAGGTGATGCAGTTGGGCAGCACGCCGCCCAGGCCGATGCCGGTGATAAAACGCAGGATGCTCAGTACTTCGATGTTCGGAGAAAGCGCCGTGGCCAGGGTGCCCAGGCCGAAGATCGCTACGCAGGTCAGCAGCACGGCCTTGCGTCCGTGGCGGTCGGCCAGGGGGCCGAAACAGAAACTGCCCAGGAGCATGCCGAACAGCCCGGCACCGAAGGCCGGGGCCAGTTGTGCCCGCTCGATGTTCCAGTGCTGGATCAGTTCCGGGGCAATGTAGCCGATGGCGGCGGTGTCGAAGCCGTCCAGCAGGACGATCAGGAAACACAGCAATAGCACCCGCATTTGCAGGGCGGACAGAGGACTGCGGTCGATGAGTTCGCCGAGGTGTTGGGTTCGCTCGTACATGGGTGGCTCCTTATAGGTTTTGTTCGAGGCGGGCATGGGGTGCCCGCCGGATGACCACGGTGACGGGTGCAGCGAGGGGGATGGGGGGCTGAGTGCGGGCACTCAGTACAGGTTGAAGAAGGCCTGGGCGTTGCCGCCAAGCAGGCGTGCCTTGTCGGCTTCGGCCAGGGTCGGGTGTTCGGCGATGCCGCTGCCGATGCGCTGTTCGCCGAGGGGGAAGGGTGAGTCCGAACCCAGCATCACCCGTTCACTGCCCATCACTTCCACCAGCAGTTTCAGGGCGCCGGGATCGAACACCGCCGAGTCGACAAAGAAGCGCTTGACGTAGCTGGACGGCAACTGCGGGCAGTCTTCGCGGACGATGTCGCGGTGACGCCAGGCGTTGTCCACCCGGCCCAGGAGAAAGGCGAAGCCGCCACCGCCGTGGGCGAAGCAGATGCGCAGGGATTCGGGCAGGCGCTCGAAGGCCCCGGAAAGAATCAGCGACAGAATCCCCAGTTGGGTTTCCGCCGGCATCGCCACTAGCCACGGCAGCATCCATTTGCGCATGCGCTCGCCGCCCATCATGTCCCAGGGGTGCACCAGCACCGGGATGTTGTTGCGTCCGCAATGGTCGAGAAAGGTCACCAGATGATCGTGGTCCAGGTCGTGATTGCCCACGTGGTTGCCGATCTGCACGCCGACGTGGCCGATGGCCTGGGCCCGGCTGGCTTCGGCGCAGGCGGCGTCGAGGTCCTGCAGCGGCACCTGGGCCAGGACCTTGAGGCGGCGCTCGTGGCCGGCGGTCATGGCCATGGCCCGGTCGTTCATCAACCGGGCCCAGGGCAGGGCGCGTTCGATGGGCGCGTCGTAGGCGAACATCACTGGCGTGGCGCACATGATCTGCAGGTCCAGGCCTTGTTCGTCCAGGTGCTCGACACGTCGCGCCGGGTCCCAGAGCACGTCGTGCACCGGGCGAAAGGCTTTGTCGCCGACCATGATCTGGCCCCGGGCGCCGTCCTTGTGCAGCCAGGGCGCGCGCACCGGGTCCAGGCGCGCGGCCTCGGCCTGGCTGATGTCGGGGAAGAAGTGCGAATGCATGTCGATTTTCATAAGGGGGTCGCCGCCTTGAGGGTGTGGTGCCAGGTCTGCCAGTCGCGGCCCGGGTGGATTTCGCCGCAGCCGGTGCAGCGGCGCTGCTCGTCGCTGGTGGCGTAGAACTGTTCGTAGACCGGCGGCAGGTCGTTGACGATGCTCTGCAGTTGCATCTCATAGCGCTGGATCAGCGTGCCGCAGCGCGCGCAGGACCATTGCAGGGCGTCCAGCAGGCCCGCAGGCCGTTGGCGCTCCAGCACCAGGCACAGGCTGCCGGGCTCCGGGCGTTGCGGGGAATGAATGACGTGGGGCGCCATCAGGTAGATGTCGCCCTCGCGTAGGTCGATGCGTTCGTAGCGGCCGCGGTCCCAGATGTTCAGGTAGGCGTTGCCCTTGAACTGATAGAAGAACTCTTCCATGGGGTCGTCGTGAAAGTCGGTGCGCTGGTTCGGGCCACCGACCACGGTGACCATGAAGTCGGCGTCCTGCCACACCTGGCGGTTGCCCACCGGCGGTAGCAGCAGATGGGCATGTTCATCCAGCCAACGGTTGAAGTTCAGCGGTGCGCTGTAGTGGTGCTTGTCCATTGTTATTGTTCTCGGCGATTGAGCGGGGCGTAGGCCACCGCCTTGATTTCGATGCGCAGGTGCGGGTGTGGCAACTGATGCACGGCCACGGTGGTGCGGGTCGGCCCCTGTTCGTCGAAGTACTCGGCGTAGACCTGGTTGTAGGGGCCGAAATCGTTCATATCCACCAGGTAGGCGCTGATTTCCACCAGGTCCTGCAGCCCGGCGTTTTCGCTGGCGAGGATATCGCGGATGTTTTCGATCACGGCCCGGGTCTGGGCGCGGATGTCCAGCCGGGTGGTGCCCAGCTCGTCCACCTCGACCCCCTCGAAGCTGTTGTCCGGGCGGCGTGAACTGGTGCCGGAGACGAACAGCAGGTCGCCGGCGCGCTTGATGTGGGGGAAGCGGCCGCGGGGCTTGGCCTTGCCCGGGACCAGGGTGGCGCGGTTGGCGGTCATGAGCGTTCTCCCTGGGCCTGGCCGCTGCAGGTGAAGGCGCATTCGCCGTAGCCATTGATCTCCACCGTCAACTGCGCGCCGGGTGTCAGGGCTACGGCGGCGGTGGCGGCGCCGGCCATGATCAGGCTGCCGGCGGGCAGGCTGATGTCGGCCCGGGCCAGCAGTTGCGAGGCGTGTACCAGGCTGCGCAGCGGATGGCCGAGGATCGCCGCGGTCGAACCGGCCTCCACCAGGGCACCGTCCAGGCGCATCAGCACCCCGGCGTTGGCCAGGGTGGAAAAATCCCGGGACCAGGGGCCGACCACCAGCCCGGCGGAGGAGCAGTTGTCCGCCACCACGTCTTCCAGGCTGAATTTGAACGCCTCGTAGCGCGAGTCGATGATCTCGATGGCCGGGGCCACGGCCTCCAGGTAGTCCACGGCTTCAAGCTGGGTCAGGGGCCGGTCGATGGCGCGCCGGGTCAGAAAACACAGCTCCGGTTCGGCCCGGGGGTGGATGTAGCGGTCCAGGTTCAGCAGGCCGCCGTCTTCTTCCAGCATGGCGTCGGTGAGCCAGCCCCAGATCAGGCTGTCGACGCCCATCTGCTGCATCTTGGCGCGGCTGGTGAAGCCCAGCTTGAGCCCGATCATGCGTTCGCCGTCGGCGTAACGCTGGGCCATGGAGGCGCGCTGGATCTGATACGCCTGCTCCAGATCGAAGGGCGTGTGCTGGCTGAACTGGGGCAGGGCGCGAGCGTTGCGCGCGGCCTGATCCAGGGCACTGGCGATGGGGGCAAGATCGAGGTTCATGGGCGGGACTCCCGGGCAGCGAGCAGGTCAAGGGCGACGTCGACGATCATGTCTTCCTGGCCGCCGACCATGCGCCGGCGGCCGAGCTCGACCAGGATGTCGACGGTTTTCAGGCCGTAGGTGTGGGCGGCTTGTTCGGCGTGGCGCAGGAAGCTGGAGTAGACCCCGGCGTAGCCCAGGGCCAGGGTTTCGCGGTCGACCCGCACCGGACGGTCCTGCAGCGGGCGCACCAGGTCGTCGGCGGCGTCCATCAGGCGATAGAGGTCGGTGCCGTGGTGCCAGCCCAGCTTGTCGGCGGCGGCGATGAACACTTCCAGCGGCGCGTTGCCGGCCCCGGCGCCCATGCCAGCGAGGCTGGCATCGATGCGCTGGCAACCTTCTTCCACGGCCACCAGGGAGTTGGCCACCCCCAGGCCGAGGTTGTGGTGGGCGTGCATGCCGGTGGCGGTGTCCGGCTTGAGTACGGCCTTGAGCGCCCGAAAACGCAGGCGGATGTCCTGCATGTTCATCGCGCCGCCGGAGTCCACCACGTAGATGCAGGTGGCGCCGTAGCTTTCCATTTTCTGCGCTTGCACGGCGAGGTTTTCCGGGCTGGTCATGTGGCTCATCATCAGAAAACCCACGGTGTCCATGCCCAGTTCCCGGGCGCACTCGATGTGCTGGCGCGAGACATCGGCCTCGGTGCAGTGAGTGGCCACCCGCACCACCCGGGCGCCGGCGCGGTAGGCGGCCTTGAGGTCGTGCACGGTGCCGATGCCGGGCAGCAGCAAGGTGGCGATGCGCGCGTGTTCAAGCACATCGGCGGCGGCTTCGATCCACTCCAGGTCGGTGTGGGCGCCAAAGCCGTAGTTGAAGCTGGAACCCTGCAGGCCATCGCCGTGGGCCACTTCGATGCTGTCGACCCGGGCCGCGTCCAGGGCCCGGGCGATGGCCTGGACCTGATCCAGGCTGTACTGGTGGCGGATGGCGTGCATGCCGTCGCGCAGGGTCACGTCGGAAATGTAGAGCTTGTTGCCGGAGGTGGAGGTCATGGCGAAGCTCCTTCAGCGGTTGAGCAGCGACTGGGCCATGCGCTCGGCGGTGGCCAGCGCGGCGCAGGTCATGATGTCGAGGTTGCCGGCGTAGGCGGGCAGGTAATGGGCGGCGCCTTCGACCTCCAGGAACACCGAGGTCTTGAGCCCGCTGAAACGCCCCAGGCCCGGGATCAGCAACGGCGCCGAGGCCGGGATCGGCTCGAACTGCACCTGCTGCTTGAGCCGGTAGCCGGGCACATAGGCCTGCACCGCCGCGGCCATCTCGGTGATTGAGGCCTCGACCTGCCGCTGATCGGCGGCGGCCGACAGCATCAGCACCGTGTCGCGCATGATCAGCGGCGGTTCGGCTGGGTTCATGACGATGATCGCCTTGCCCCGGGTGGCGCCGCCGAGGGTTTCGATGGCATGGCGGGTGGTTTCGGTGAATTCGTCGATATTGGCCCGGGTGCCGGGGCCGGCGGATTTGCTGGCAATCGAGGCGACGATTTCCGCGTAGTGCACCGGGGCCACTCGCGACACCGCCGCGACCATGGGAATGGTCGCCTGGCCGCCGCAGGTGACCATGTTCAGGTTGAGGCTGTGCAGGTGCTGCTCCAGGTTGACCACCGGAATGCAGTAGGGGCCGATGGCCGCCGGGGTCAGGTCGATCAGGCGGATGCCTGGCTTGGCCTGGCGCAACAGCGCTTCGTTGTGGCGGTGGGCGCTGGCCGAGGTGGCATCGAAAACGATGTCGATGGCGGCAAATTCAGGCATGCGCAGCAGGCCTTCGACGCCTTCGTGGGTGGTGGCCACGCCCAGGCGCCTGGCCCGCTCCAGGCCGTCGGAAGCCGGGTCGATGCCGACCATGGCACTGATGTTCAGATGCTGCCCCTGGCGAAGGATCTTCAGCATCAGGTCGGTGCCGATGTTGCCGGAGCCGATGATGGCGGCGTTGAGGGTTCTGTTCATGGACGACTCCGGGTCATTGAGCGCTGGCGAAGGCGGCGCTGACGCTGCCCAGGCCCTGGATGTGCGCGGTGAAACGGTCCCCCGGCTGCACCGCGACCATCGGTCCGAGGGCGCCGGTCAGCAGGATGTCGCCGGCCCGCAGCGGCGTGCCCAGGCGCGCCAGGGTGTCGGCCAGCCACAGGGCGGCGTTCAGCGGGTTGCCCAGGCAGGCCGCGCCGGCGCCCACCGACACCGGCTCGCCACGCCGCGTCAGGCTCATGCCGCAGCGCACCAGGTCGAGTTTTTCCAGGGCCACCGGCTGGCTGCCGAGCACGAACAGCCCGGACGAGGCGTTGTCGGCGATGGTGTCGCTCAGGCGGATGTCCCACTGGGCAATGCGGCTGCCGACAATCTCGATGGCCGGCAGGGCAAAAGCGGTGGCACGGATCAGGTCGGCCAGGGTGTGGCGCTCATGGTTCAGGTCATGTTCCAGCACCAGGGCCACCTCGGCTTCGACCTTGGGCTGGCAGGTGTCGCGCCAGGCGATGGGCTGGTCGTCGCCGCGGGCCATGTCGGCGAACAGTTGGCCGAAGTCCGGTTGGTCCACCCCCAGCTGCTGTTGCACGGCGCGCGAGGTCAGGCCGATCTTGTGGCCCACCGGGCGGCGCCCGGCATCGATGGCCGCCTGGTTGTTGTACTGCTGCACCTGGTAGGCCAGGTCGGCCAGGGTGCTGTGGGGGTGCTCGGCCTGGGCCTGGGCGATCAGCCCGCGCACCGGCGCGCAGGGCTGGCCACTGGACTGGGCCTGGCGCAGTTGGTGCGCCGCTTCAATCAGGTCTGCATGCATGTCGGGGTGCCCCTCAAGGGTTGACGCAAATGGTGGTGATCGCCGAGTAGAAATCCAGGGAATGGCGGCCGCCTTCACGGCCCAGGCCCGAAAGCCGTGTGCCGCCGAACGGGGTGCGCAGGTCGCGCAGGAACCAGGTGTTGACCCAGACCATACCCACGTGGAAACGCCGCGACAGCTGATGGGCGCGCTTCAGGTCGCGGGTCCACAGGGCCGTGGCCAGCCCGTAGGCCGAGTCGTTGACCCGCTGCAGCACTTCGTCCTCGCTGTCGAACGGGGCGATGTGGCAGACCGGGCCGAACACCTCTTCGCGCAGGCAGCGGGCGTGGTCCGGCAGGTCGGTCCAGATCGTCGGCTGGACGTAGGCGCCCTGGTCTCGGGCATCGCCGAACTGCGGAATGCCGCCGCCGGTGACCAGGGTCGCGCCTTCTTCCAGGGCCAGTTGGAAGTAGCCCAGGACCTTGTCCCGGTGCTTGTGGGAAATCAGCGAACCCATGTTGACCCCGTCTTCATCGGGGTAGCCGATCTTCAACCGTTCGGCGCCGGCCTTGAGGGCGGCGACGAAGCGCTGGTAGATCGGCCGTTCGACGTAGACCCGCTCCGAGCACAGGCAGACCTGCCCCGAGTTGGTGAAGCTGGAGCGCAGGACCCCGGCCACCGCCGCATCGAAGTCGCAGTCGGCGAACACCACCGCAGCGTTCTTGCCGCCCAGCTCGAAGGACACTTCGCGCACGCCTTCAGCGGCGGCTTTCATGATGGTGGCACCGGTACGGGATTCGCCGGTGAAGGTGATGGCGTCGACGTCGCGGTGGGCGCTGAGAAATTCCCCGGTCGAGTTCGGGCCGAAGCCGTGCACCAGGTTGAACACCCCCGCTGGCACCCCAGCGTCGTGCATTACTTCGGCCAGCAGGTTGGCGCTGGAGGGCGTGTCTTCGGACGGCTTGACCACCACCGAGTTGCCGCAGGCCAGGGCCGGGGCGACTTTCCAGGTGAGCAGCAGTAATGGCAGGTTCCACGGCGAGATGATCGCCACCACGCCGTGGGGCTTGCGCACGCTGTAGCTGAATACGTCGTTGCCGTCGGCGCCGCGCATCTCGAAGATTTCGCCGCCGGATTGGCGCAGCAGCTCGGCGAAGGCGCGGAAATTCTGTACGCCACGGGCCACGTCCAGGGTCCGCGCCTGTTGCACCGGGCGGCCGGTGTCGGCGACTTCGGCGGCGACGAATTCCTCGAAGCGGCGCTCGATGCCTTCGGCAATCCGCAACAGCAGGTCGGCGCGCTGGCTGGCGCTGTAGTCGGCCCATGGGCCGGACTGCGCCGCCTTGGCCGCCGCCACGGCGCGGTCCACCAGGGGCCGGTCGGCCTCGCAGACCTGGCCCAGCACTTGGCCGTCGACCGGGGAGATATTGGCAAAGGTCTGGCGGCTGGCGACGAACTCGCCGTCGATGAAATGACGCAGCAGGACAGTGGACACTTGAACCTCCGAAACATGGGTTTCGGGGCGAGTGTAGGAAGGCCTGGTATTAGTGAATAATCAAAGATCGGCCGCTAACTATTATCAATTGGAATATCAGGGCGAGGCCTGGATCGGCGCCTGTTCGCTGTCGGCCCCCGCCCGGGCCAGGTCCAGGCACTCGCGGAACAGCCTGGCCGCCGGACCCAGATGGCGCTGGGCAGCGTAGAAGCAACCGATATCGCCGAACTGCAGCGGCGTCCCCAGATCGAAAGCCTGGAGCATGCCGGCCTGGATGAACTGCAACGAGGCCTCGAAGGGCATCAGGGCCACGGTGCGCTGGTCCTGCATCAGGCTGATGTTGGTGAGAATCGACAAGGATTCGGCGACATTGTCCGGGGTCGAAAGGCCGTTGTCGGCGAACAAGCGGTCGGCGGTGCGCCTCAACAGCGAGTCGCGGGTCGGCAGTACCCAGGGGTAGGCGTGCAGGTCCTCAAGGCTGACCGGGGCCTGCTGGTGCAACGGGTGGTGGACGCCCGCGACGATGCTCAGGTCCTCGCGATACAGCACCTCGACCTCCAGCGCCTCGCTGCGCCGATGCCAGTCGTCCGGCACCCGGCCTACCACCAGGTCGACATCGCCCACCGCCAGCGCCGGAAACAACTGGTCCATCTGCCCGACCCGCAATGACACCAGCACCCCCGGCGCGCGCTGCTTGAGCAACTGGATGGCCCGGGGCAGCAGCGAGGTCGAGGCCGAGATCAGGGTGCCGACCATGACATGCCCCGAGGTGCCTTCCTGGAAGGCGTTGACCTCGTCGGTCAGGGCCCGCAGCTCCGCCAGCAAGGACTTGGCCCGTTGCACCACCACCTGGCCCAGCTCGGTGGCGCTGACCCCGCGGTTGCTGCGTACCAGCAGCGGCGCCTCGAAGTAGGATTCCAGCTCGTGAATGATCTTGGTCACCGCCGGCTGGGTCAGGTTCAGCGCCTGGGAGGCGCGCACCAGCGAGCCGCTTTGCAGCACCTGCTCGAACACCACCAACTGGTGGAACTTGAGCTTGCGGGCGATGGACTGGGTGGTGAATTTCATGGCGGGCTCCGTCAGCGCCTTGCCCTGGCCTCGGTTGAGGGGCGAGGTGGCGCTTTTGTGGGTATGAGGACAAGCGTGCCCGGGCAGGGCGCTGCAAGCCTAACCAAAGCCCGGTGCATTTGCTTGGTTCAAGCGCGACCGCAGATGTCCGCTCTTCAGGTGTCGGGCGCGGATGCTAGAGTGCGCCACTGATCCGCCGCCTCGGGAGTGAGCATGGAATTGTCCGACCACCTGTTGATGCTCGAACGCCAACTGCAACAGGCCGAAGTGCGCGCCGATCGCCAGGCGCTGGAGGCCTTGCTGGCCGATGACTTTCTTGAATTCGGCGCCAGCGGCGGGCGCTGGAACAAGGCCCAGGTGCTGCACAGCCTGCCGCAGCAGGACTTCATCGAACGGTGCATCAGCGAGTTTGCGCTGCAGCGCCTGGCGGCCGATCTGGCCCAGGTCACCTACCTGTGCCATAACGCCGCAGCTGGCGGACGCGCGGCCAGCAGCGCCTGGCGCAGTTCGCTGTGGCGCTGCCGCGAAGGGCGCTGGCAGATGCTGTTCCACCAGGGCACACCCCGGCCCAGTGCCTGAGGGCTCTGCTAGAATCCCGGTCCCAGACTTGACGAGGTGCCCCATGAGCGAGCCGATTCGCCTGACCCAGTACAGCCACGGAGCCGGCTGCGGCTGCAAGATTTCCCCCCAGGTACTGGAGGTGATCCTGGCCGGCAGCGGGGCACAGAACCTCGACCCCAAGCTGTGGGTCGGCAACGCCTCGCGCGATGACGCGGCGGTCTACGCCATCGACGAAGAACGCGGCGTGGTCTCCACCACCGACTTTTTCATGCCCATCGTCGACGACCCCTTCGACTTCGGCCGCATCGCCGCCACCAACGCCATCAGCGATATCTACGCCATGGGCGGCGACCCGCTGATGGCCATCGCCATTCTCGGCTGGCCGGTGAACGTGCTGGCCCCGGAAATCGCCCGGGAAGTGATCCGTGGCGGTCGCGCGGTGTGCGATGCGGCGGGCATTCCCCTGGCCGGCGGCCATTCCATCGACGCGCCGGAGCCGATCTTCGGTCTGGCGGTGACCGGGCTGGTGGAAAAACGCTTCATGAAGCGCAACGACACAGCCACTGCTGGCTGCCTGCTGTACCTGACCAAGCCCCTGGGGATCGGCGTGCTCACCACCGCCGAGAAAAAGGGCAAGCTGCGCGACGCCGACATCGGCCTGGCCCGCGACTGGATGTGCACCCTGAACAAGCCCGGCGCGCGTTTTGGCAAGCTCGAAGGGGTGACCGCGATGACCGATGTCACCGGTTTCGGCCTGCTCGGACACCTGGTGGAAATGGCCGACGGCAGCGGCCTTACCGCGCAGATCCACTACGACCGCGTACCGCGCCTGCCGGGGGTCGAGTACTACCTGGATCAGGGCTGTGTGCCCGGCGGCACCTTGCGCAACTACAGCAGCTACGCCGAGAAAATCGGCCGGGTCCAAGAACTGCACAAACGCGTGCTCTGCGACCCACAGACCAGCGGCGGCCTGCTGGTGGCGGTGACGCCTGAAGGCAACGCCGAGTTCCTCGCCCTGGCGGCGGAACTGGGCCTGGAACTGGCGCCTATCGGTGAACTGGTAGAGCGACAGAGTCACGCGGTCGAGGTGTTCTGATGCCTCTGGACTGCACTGACTACCGCGAGATTTTCCTCAACGACCGGCCGATGATGGACACCCGCGCGCCGATCGAATTCACCAAGGGCGCCTTTCCCGGGGTGCTCAACCTGCCGCTGATGACCGACCAGGAACGCCAGCGGGTCGGCACCTGCTACAAGCAGCAGGGCCAGCAGGCGGCCATCGTGCTCGGGCATCAGCTGGTGTCCGGTGACATCAAGGCCCAGCGCGTCCAGGCCTGGGCCGAGTTTGCCAAGGCCCATCCCGACGGCTTGCTGTACTGCTTCCGTGGCGGCCTGCGCTCGCAGATCGTCCAGCAGTGGCTCAAGGAAGCGGGCATCGACTACCCGCGAGTCGGCGGCGGCTACAAGGCCATGCGCAGCTTCCTCCTGGACACCACCGAACAGGCCCTGCAGCAGTGCGATTTCGTCCTGTTGGGGGGCATGACCGGCACCGGCAAGACCGAACTTCTGGGGCAACTGGACAACGCCCTGGACCTGGAAGGCCACGCCAACCATCGCGGTTCCAGCTTTGGCCGCCGCGCCACCGGGCAGCCGAGCAACATCGACTTTGAAAACCGCCTGGCGGTGGACCTGCTGAAAAAGCGCGAGCGCGGGGTGCAGGCTTTTGTCCTCGAAGACGAGAACCGCATGATCGGCAGCTGCGCCTTGCCCTTGTCGCTGCACCAGGGCATGCAGGGGTTCCCCATGGTCTGGCTGGAAGACAGCCTGGCCAACCGGGTGCAGCGCATCCTCGACGATTACGTGGTCAACCTCTGCGCCGAGTTCGTGGCCGTGCATGGCGAAGAAGGTTTCGCCCTGTTCGCCGAACGCCTGCTGGAAAGCCTGAACAAGATCCACAAGCGCCTGGGGGGCGAGCGTCACCAGCGCCTGTTACTGCTGATGGAAGCGGCCCTGGCCGAACAGCTGCGCAGCGGCGACGTAGAACTGCACCGGGCCTGGATCGAAGGCCTGCTGGGCGAATACTACGACCCGATGTACGCCTTCCAGCGCGAGAGCAAGGGCGCGCGGATCGAGTTCGTGGGCGACCACGGCGCCGTGCTCGATTACCTGCGCCAGCGCCAGCGCCAGCCGCCATCGCGCTAGCGCTCAATCAACCGCGCGCTCGCAGCACCTGAGCGCGCGGTGTTTGCAGGCGTCAGCCGGCAGGGCGCTGACGGTCGAGCAAGGCCTCGACCACGGCCCGAGCCATTTCCACGGAATGCACCATGGACCAGATCAGCCCGCGTTCGATGCCGCTGGCGCGCTCGGTAATTTCATCGGACACCTCCTCGGCGCACTTGAGCAGCAGGGCCACATGCCTCAGGGCCTCTTCGGCATTGACCCCGGCTTGCACGCTGAACAGGGCATTGCCCTGGGCATCACGCAGGCCGAACGGGCGGGCCTGGGTCGGTTTCAGCGCGCTGAGCAGGTTGGCGTTGGCGCGATCCAGTTCGGGATCGCGCAGTGGGCGGGGTGGATCGGGGACGAGCTTTTTCATTGGGGTACCTACGACTCTAAGGTTAAGTAGAGCCGCCGGTCTCGCTTCCACACGAGAGGGTGGCAGCCGTGCGTGGGTGTGGAAGACCGGGGAGTCTTTTGGTACCCAAAACCCGGCGCACCCGAAGGTGCCCCACGCATGGCCGCCATAACACGTATCCGCAGGCGCAAAGCGTCGGCAGGTGCGTTGTAGCGTGTACCTATGACCCTTCCGGACTTCCACATCCGAGTCGCTGATTGCGCAGCGACCGGGGGAGACTGCCTGACGAAAACCAGGGGCACAAGCCGCTCAAAGGCGTTGGCGATTCTCTCGGACAAGCCTTACAAAACAAAGCGAAAACTCTGGTTTCAGGAGCGGCATTCCCTGATCAATTTGTTTCAAGACGATGCTGTGAAGGAGGGATGGTGCTTCGATTGGAGCCTGTGCTCAAAGGATTTCAGCGGGGGCATCCGATTGTTTGCAGGTGCTCAAATAGTCATCGACCGCCTCTTTGAACGCGACCTCCAGCTCAGTCAGGTTTTGCCCCTCATAGCTCACCAGGGCTTTGATGAACTGGAGCCTGCCAAAGAGGCAGAGGTCCTCGGTGCCGACTTCGATAGAGCCGTAAAAGCCCTTGTGTTGCAGCAGGTTGTTCACGGTATCAAGGCCTCCGGATCTGCATTGTTCGATGACTTGGTGGCGTATGTCGGTATTCAGCCCGTTGCTGGGGCGCGGTTTGTGCCGGTTGATCATTGCGTCGAGTCCGAGCCGATGCAAATGCCTGGAGCGGATGTGTCGCTGCCTTGTCCGAGCCCGGCTCGAAATTTCGGCAGCGACGAACATGGCTCTACAACAACACCGCACCAATCAACCCGCAGACAATCCCCACCAGCATGGTCAGCACGGCCACGGTCACCAGCACCCGGGCATCGAAGTCTTTGCGCAGCATCAGCAGCGACGGCAGGCTGATGCTCGGCAGGGTCATCAGCAGGGCCACCGCCGGACCGGTGCCCAGGCCCAGGGTCATCATGGTCTGGACGATGGGGATTTCGGCCGCCGTGGGGATCACGAACAGGGTCCCGGCAATCGCCAGCGGCACCAGCCACCACAGGCTGTCGCCCAGGGCGCCGTCGATATGGGGGAACAGCCAGACCCGCGCCGCGCCCAGCGCCAACACGGCGAGGATGTAGATCGGGATGGTGCTCCAGAACAACTGCCACAAGGTCTTGCCCCAGCGCAGCAGGAATGGCTGATCGTTCAGCGTGCTGGCTTCCACCACCGCGTCCACCGCAGCTTCCGGCAGCTTTTCCGGGCCGGCGATGCGTTGTGCGATCAGCGACACGCCCAGCACCAGGACGATGCCCGCCACCAGGCGCAAGGCGGAAAAGCCCCAGCCCAAAACAAAGCCCATGAACACCAGGGTCGCCGGGTTGAGCACCGGGTTGGCAATCCAGAACGCCAGCGCCGCGCCCACCGAGACCTTCTGCCGGCGCAGACCCGCCGCCACCGGCGCGGCGCAGCAGGAACACATCATGCCCGGCAGGGCGAACAGCCCGCCGCGCAGGGTCGAGCCAAAACCGGCGCGGCCGAACAGGCGCAGCAGCCAATCCCGGGGGATCAGCACCTGCAGCAGGGAACCCAAGATCACCGCCAGCACCGCAGCCTTCCAGATGGCCAGGAAGTACACCTGGGAATAGGCCAGGGCCGCGCTCCAGGGCGAGCTTGGCTGATCGTTGAGGATCGACGCACCGATGCTATGGCTGTCGGCGGCGACAAAGGCCTTGAAGTAATAGGGCGACCACTTCACGTAATACAGGCCGACCGCAGCGATGATCAGGAACAGCAGGGGTTTGCACCAGAACGCCCAGCCGCGGGTGGGCTGGGTGGAGGCGAGGTTGGTCATGAAGGGAATTCCGCACGAAGACAATAAGCGCGAATTGTAGCCGCTGGCGCTTCCCTAAGCTGCAAGTCTCAAGCTGCAAGCTCCAAGCCTCACCGCGTGCTTGTCGCTTGCCGCTTAGAGCGTTCGTATCGAGGTACGGATGGCCCGGGCGCATTCGATCACCGAGGGCGCGAGTTTGCGTTCGGCTTCTTCCAGGGTCCAGCGGCTGCTGGGCACTACCACGTGCACCGCGGCCACCGGCAGGCCTTGGCTGCCGAGGATCGGCGCGGCAATGCTCATGTCCCCCAGGAACAGCTCCTCCGGGTTCAGGGCGTAGCCGCGACGCTGGGTGGCGTCGATCTCGCGCTGAATATCCGCCAGTTCGGTCAGGGTGTGCCGGGTGTGGGCCTTGCGCTCGCTGGCTTCGAGAATCTGGGTGGCGTCGGCGGAGGGCAGGGCGCTGAGGTAGGCGCGCCCGGAACCGGTGCAGTACATCGGGATGCGGCTGCCGATGGGCATGTGGATGGGGATGAACTTGGGCGCCACGAAGCGCGCCACATAGACCATGTCCAGGCCATCGGGTTCGGTGAGGTTGGTGGTTTCCCCGGTGACCTGGGCCAGCTCGGCGAGGAACGGGTTGGCCACGTCCACCAGGGTGTCGGCGGCCAGGTAGTTGTAGCCGATCTCCATCACCCGTGGGGTCAGCTGGAAGCGCTTGGTCTGCGGGTGCTTACGCACGTAGCCGAGCTGTTCCAGGGTGTGGATCATGCGCTGCGCCGAGCTTTTGTTGATGTCGGCAGCCGCGGCGATTTCCGCCAGGTTCATGGTCCGTTGCGCGGCGTTGAAGGCCCGCAGCACCGCCAGGCCTTTCTCCAGTGACTGGTTGAAAAGGGAGTTGTTGTTATCGCTCATGACCAGTCCTATCCGAGTATTTTGTGTTTTAAATATCGATATTCGATATTTATAAATCTCTTTACGATTTTTGTAAATTGTTTATAGTCGGGCTCATGCCTCCTGCCTTCCACACCAGAGGCTATCCATCACGGACTTCAAACAATAAAACCGTCCAATGGGAGATTCGTCATGCACACCCGCACCCGCGTCCTTGCCCCCGCTGTATTCGCACTCTGTTGCGCCCTGGGCCTTTCGCTGTCGGCCCAGGCCGAGCCGCTGTACAAGGTCGGGGCCACCGCCACCGGCATTCCCTTCACCTTTCTTGACGTCAAGAGCCAGAGCATCGAGGGCATGATGATCGATGCCGCCCGGGCGGTGGGCAAGGCGGGCGGTTTCGCCGTGGACATCCAGCAGACCACCTTCGCCGCGCTGATCCCCTCCCTGACCTCGAACAAGATCGACATCATCTCCGCCGCCATGCTGCGCACCCCGGTGCGCGAGAAAGTGGTGCAGTACTCCGACCCGGTGTTCAGCTACGGCGAGGGCCTGATCGTCAAGGCCGACGACACCGGCGACTACCGCCGCATGGAGGACCTGGCCGGGGAAACCGTCGGCGCCCAGGTCGGCACGGTGTTTATCGACGAGCTGAACAAGCGCGGGATCTTCAAGGAAGTGCGCGGCTACGACTCGATCCCCGACCTGATGCGCGACCTGGCCCTGGGGCGGATCAAGGCCGGTTTCGCCGACCGGCCGATCCTCGCCTATCAACTGGCCCAGGGCACCCAGAACAAGGTGCGGCTGGTTCAGGGCTACCAGCCGGTGGTCATGGGCGATGTGTGCCTGATCGTGCGCAAGGGCGATGCGCAGACCCTGGCCGAGGTCAATCGCGGGATCGCTGCGATCAAGGCCGACGGCACCCTGGAGCGCATCATCGAGCACTGGAAGCTCAACTGAGCCAGTCGCGACCCGGCCTCGGCGCCGGGTCTTCTTCCTGCTGATTAAACGGGTCTCTCCATGTTTCTCCAGAACGCTCTGGACTTCCTGCCCATTCTGTTGAAAGGCGCAGTGGTCACCCTGCAGGTCACCGTTGGTTCCTTCGTGCTCAGTTCGCTGATCGGCCTGGTCTTCGCCTTGATGATGGTGTCCAAGGTGCGCTCGGTGGCGTTGTTCGCCATCGGCGTGGTCAACGTCATTCGCGGGCTGCCGATCATCGTCCAGCTGTTTTACATCTACTTCGTGCTGCCGGATTTCGGCATCCAGCTCAGTGCCATGCAGGCCGGGGTGATCGGCCTGGGCATCGCCTATTCGGCGTACCAGGCGGAGAACTTCCGCGCCGGCATCCAGGCCATTCACCAGGGGCAGATCGAGGCCGCCGAATCCATCGGCATGCGCGGGCCGATGATCATGCGCCGGGTGGTGCTGCCCCAGGCCCTGCGCATTGCCTTGCCGCCCTACGGCAACACCCTGGTGATGATGCTCAAGGACTCGTCCCTGGTGTCCACCATCACCGTGGCCGAGATGACCCGGGCCGGGCAGCTGATCGCCTCCTCGACCTTCGAGAACATGACCGTCTACACCCTGGTGGCCTTGCTCTACCTGGCCCTGAGCCTGCCGCTGTCCTTTGCCCTGCGCCGCCTGGAGGCGCGCATCAGCACCCGGAGAAAGCCATGATCCAGATCAAGGGCGTACACAAGAGCTTTGGCAACGTGGCGGTGCTCGAAGGCATCGACCTTCAGGTGCACAGCGGTGAAGTGGTGTGCCTGATCGGGCCTTCCGGTTCCGGCAAGTCGACCCTGCTGCGCTGCATCAACGGCCTGGAAAGCTACGAGCAGGGCGAAATCCTGGTCAGCGGGGCGCGGGTCGAGCGGCAGGCCAAGAGCATCCACGAACTGCGCACCCGGGTGGCCATGGTGTTCCAGCGCTTCAACCTGTTTCCCCATCGCACGGCCTTGCAGAACGTCACCGAGGGCCCGATCTACGTCAAGAAGCAGGACCCGAAGCAGGCCCGGCTGCGGGCCGAGGCGCTTCTGGAAAAGGTCGGCCTGGCCCATCGCATGCACGCTTACCCGGATGAGCTGTCCGGCGGTCAGCAGCAACGGGTGGCGATTGCCCGGGCGCTGGCCATGGACCCGGAGGCGATTCTCTTCGACGAGCCCACTTCAGCCCTGGACCCGGAGCTGGTGGGCGAGGTGCTGGCGGTGATGCGCAAGCTGGCCGACGAGGGCATGACCATGATCGTGGTCACCCATGAAATGGGCTTTGCCCAGGACGTGGCGGACCAGGTGTGCTTCCTTCACAGCGGGCGCATCGTCGAGGCCGGGCCAGCCAGAACCGTGCTCAGCACCCCGAGCCACCCGCGCACCCAGGACTTCCTGCGGCGCCTGCTGAACCAGGGCGCGGAGGTGCAGGCATGAGCGCCTCGCAAGCCTTGTCCATGCCGCCCTCGCTGTGGGCGGCCACGGCCAGGCCGGCCGAGCACACCCCGGCGCTGGCCGAGGATCGGGAAGTCGATGTGGCGATTGTCGGCGCCGGCTACACCGGGCTGGTGAGCGCCCTGCGCCTGGCCCAGAGCGGCGCCAGGGTCTGTGTACTGGATGCCGGCGAGCCCGGCTGGGGCGCCTCCGGGCGCAACGGCGGGCAGGTGATCCCCGGGCTCAAGTTCGACCCCGAGCAACTGCTGGCGCAGTTCGGCCCGGTGCAGGGCGAGGCGCTGATCGAGGCCGTGGGTTCGGCGGCCGATGAGGTGTTCGGGCTGATCAAGGAACACGGCATTCGCTGCGACGCCACGCGCAAGGGCTGGATTCAGCCAGCGTTTTCCGGCGCGGCGATGCGCACCCTGGAACAGCGCGCCGAGCAGTGGCGCCAGCGCGGCGTGGCCGTGGAGTTGCTGGACAAGGCCGCCGTCAGCCAGCGCATCGGCAGCCCGCAGTACCTGGGCGGCTGGGTCGACCCGCGGGCCGGCAGCCTGCACCCGTTGAACTACGCCCGTGGCCTGGCCCGGGTGGCCATGGGGTTGGGGGTGAGCATTCACGGCCAGAGTCGGGTGCGTCAGCTGCGGCGCGACGGCGGCCAATGGACCCTGGAGACCGCGCAAGGTGCTCGGGTGCGCGCGCCGAAGGTGGTGTTGGCGACCAATGGCTACAGCGACGACCTGTGGCCAGGGCTGCGCCAGACGCTGATCGCCGCCAACAGTTTCATCATCGCCACCCGACCGCTGCCCGCCGAGCTGCGCCAGAGCATCCTGCCGGGTGGCGAGGTGTGTTCCGATGCCCGGCGCCTGCTGCTGTATTTCAAGCAGGATGCCCAGGGGCGCCTGCTGCTGGGCGGACGCGGGCCGTTTTCCGAGCCGCGCCGGGATGCCGACTGGAATCACCTGGAGCGCTCGTTGCTGAACCTGTTTCCGCAGTTGGCGGGCATCCCCATCGAATACCGCTGGAGCGGGCGCGTGGCCCTGACCCCGAGCTTTCTGCCGCAGTTGCACGAGCCGGCGCCGGGGCTGTCGATCCTCTTGGGCTACAACGGGCGCGGCATAGCCTTGTCGACTTTGCTGGGCAAGCACCTGGCGGCGCGGCTGACGGGGGCGGGGCAGGGCTTTCCGTTCCCGGTCACGCCGTTGCGGCCGATTCCGCTGCACGGCCTGCAACGCCTCTACCTGGGCGCGGGGATCGCCTGGTACCGGTTGCTCGACGCCCTGGGCTGATCAGCTCGGGCAATCCTGCTCGCCGCCATCCAGGCCTTGCTTGTAGCTCTGGCTGTGCAGGCTGGCCTTGCCGTTGCGCCAGGTCAGGGTCAGCACGTACAGCGAGTCGAAGTCGCTGGAGGCCCAGTCCTCGGTGATCGGGCGCTTCTGGCCCACGGCCTGTGCGGCGACCTTGTTGATCAGCTCCGGCAGGTAGCCGTGGGACCAGGCGGTGTAGATGGTCGCGTTGTGGTAGCGGTCGTGCAGTAGCTCGTCCGCCAGGTCGCTGGTGTCGTTGGCGGCAAAGTCGATGTTCACCGGCAGGCCGAGCTTGATCGCGCTGGGGCTGATGGTCATCAAGGGGCGGATATAGCTGTAGGAATTGTCCTGCTCGCCTTCCTCGACATTGCGCGTCGGGTCGGCGGCGAACACGTACTGTGCCTTGCCGAATTTTTCCGGCAGCAACGTGGCCAGGTCGAGGGCCCGGTTCAGGCCCTGGCAGTTGAGCTGGCCGAGGCCGCCTGCAGGTTTTTCGGCATGTCGCAGGAACACCAGGGTCTGGGTGCCATCCACCGGTTGTGCACGGCTGGCGCTGGATTCCAGGGACAAGGCACTGCCCAGCAACAGGGCCGGGAGCAGCAGGTAGGCGCGGTTCTTGAGATGGCGTAACAGGGGCATGGCGAGCTTCTTCAGCGCAAGGGTGGAGGCTGACAAACCTGTGTATTCCCTGTCATCACGGCCGGTAAAGGCTGTGCTTCTGAGTCCCTGGACGGCGTTTGGTTCGATGCAGCGCCAGACTAATCACGGTGTGTTGCCGATTTAAGAAAACCCGGCGGATAATCCTCGACCGTTGCCTTGTGTGGCGCCCCCCTTTGACTGTCATTGGAAGCCTGTCATGACCGATCTTTCCGCTTTTGCCGTTACCCAGAAATGGCCTGCGCAATTTCCCGAATGGATTCAGCTGTACTCCCTGCCGACCCCCAACGGGGTCAAGGTCTCGATCATGCTTGAAGAGATCGGCCTGCCTTATGAAGCGCACCGCGTCAGCTTCGAGACCCAGGACCAGATGACCCCGGAGTTCCTCAGCGTCAGCCCGAACAACAAGATCCCGGCGATTCTCGATCCCCATGGTCCTGGCGACCAGCCGCTGGCGTTGTTCGAGTCGGGGGCGATCCTGATCTACCTGGCGGACAAGAGCGGGCAACTGCTGGCCCAGGAGTCGGCGGCGCGTTATGAAACCCTGCAGTGGCTGATGTTCCAGATGGGCGGCATCGGGCCGATGTTCGGGCAGGTGGGGTTCTTCCACAAATTCGCCGGCAAGGAATACGAGGACAAGCGGCCGCTGGAGCGTTACGTGAACGAGGCCAAGCGGTTGCTGGGAGTGCTGGACAAGCATCTGGTGGGGCGCGAATGGATCATGGGCGAGCGCTACACCATTGCCGATATTGCGACCTTTCCGTGGATTCGCAATTTGCTCGGGTTTTATGAGGCGGGTGGGTTGGTGGGGATTGATAGCTTCCCAGAGGTGCAGCGGGTGCTGGCCAAGTTTGTGGCGCGGCCGGCGGTGATTCGTGGGTTGGAGATTCCCAAGGTGGGTTGAGGTGGTTTTTTAGGGGCGGGGCGCGAAGGGGGGTACATATCCGTTGCTGCGGGTGCAGCCACTTGCGGCTTCGCCCTTACGGCGACTCACTTTTTTCAAACGCCGGAGTGCCGGCCCAGCAAAAAGTAAGCAAAAACGCTTGCCCCTCCATGGGCCCCTCGCTAGGGCTCGGCGTTCCCTCTCTCCGGCATTGCTCCGGGGGCCCGCCGCCAACCGGCCATCCATGGCCGGGTGGCGGCTAGCTCGGCATCCATGCCGAGCTGCCCCCTACGCAACGCCTACGTTCGGCCGGCTGGGAAGGGGCCTGAAGATCAAGAGCAAAAGCAAAAGCAAAGCTCGTTTTGCGCGCTGTTCGTAGGAGCCGGCTTGCCGGCGAAGGGCCCGCAAGACATGCAGCGCCCTGGAGGACGCCTTCGCTGGCAAGCCAGCTCCTACGGGAGGTGGGGGAGGTACTCCCCATTTCATCCTCAGGCCGGCAGTGCGGCGGCCCACGGATCAATGCCGGAGTTCGGGCATGCCCCGCTATGCCAGGCACCGAGTGGAGGGGCAGGAGCCTTTGGTGACTTGGGGCTTTTCAAAGTGACTCGCTGTAAGAGCTGAACCAGCAGCAGCCCCACCAGCAGTAACGAATATGTACACTTCACCCCCCAAAAAAAACAACCACCACAGGCTCCCTCCATGCCCGCCCTGAACTTCAAACAAATCGACGTCTTCAGCGCCACCCCTCTCAAGGGCAACCCCCTGGCCGTGGTGTTCGACGCCGACGATCTCAGCGCCGAGCGCATGGCCGCGTTCGCCACCTGGACCAACCTCAGCGAAACCACCTTCCTGCTCAAACCCCGCGACCCCCGGGCCGATTACCGTCTGCGCATTTTCACTACCACCCAGGAGCTACCGTTCGCCGGTCACCCGACCCTGGGCAGTTGCCACGCCTGGCTCGAAGCCGGTGGTGTGCCCCAGGGCGAGGAGATCATTCAGGAGTGTGAAGTCGGCCTGGTGCGCATTCGCCGTCAGGGCGATCAGCTGGCTTTTCTCGCGCCGCCGCTGCTCAAGTCCGGCCCGGTGGAGCCTGAGGTGCTGGAGCAGGTATGCCGTGGCCTGGGCCTGACCGGCGGGGACATCGTGCGGGCGCAGTGGGTCGACAATGGTGCCGGCTGGCTGGCGGTGATGCTCGCCGAGCGCCAGCAGGTGCTGGATCTGCAACCGGACTATCCGGCGCTGATCGGCCTGGCCGTCGGGGTGATCGCGCCTTGTGATCCGCAGCGTGATGACACCGACGCACAGTTCGAGGTGCGGGCCTTTATCGCCGGCGACGGCATGCCCGAGGACCCGGCCACCGGCAGCCTCAATGCCGGGATCGCCCAGTGGCTGCTGGGCGCCGGGCTGGCGCCGTCGCGCTATCGGGTCAGCCAGGGGCTGAGCATGGGCCGCGCCGGGGTCATCGATGTCGAGCAGGTGGACGACGAGGTGTGGATTGGTGGCGCTGCCGTCACTTGTATTGAGGGCAAGCTGCTAGCGGCAAGTTGCTAGCTGCAAGTCCAGCGCTTGCAGCTTGCAGCTTGGAGCTTGCCGCTTGCCGCTGCTCCTCTGCATTGCGTCAGATGGTCGCAGGCCGTCAACTGCGGACCTGGGCCAACCCCATGAATCGCGGGCTGGGCGGCGATTATTACCGGTTTCGCAAGGCTTTCTTGAGTCCGGCGGGTTTGTACCTCGGCCGCTCTGGGCATAAGCTTTCAGCCTTTTTTCGCCATCGCTCGTGTTGTTTCGCGCTCAGCCTTAGGAAAAATCATGTCCAGCCAGTTCCCAGAAGCCCGTCCCCGTCGCCTGCGTCGCTCCGAACAACTGCGCAGTCTGTTCCAGGAAACCGAATTCACCCTCAACGATCTGGTGCTGCCGATTTTCGTCGAGGAGGAAATCGACGATTTCGTGCCGATCAAGAGCATGCCCGGGGTGATGCGTATTCCGGAATCCAGGCTGGCCGGGGAGATCGAGCGTTATGCCCGCGCCGGGATCAAGTCGGTGATGACCTTCGGCGTGTCTCACCACCTGGACTGTGATGGCAGCGATACCTGGAAGGAAAACGGCCTGGTGTCGCGCATGTCGCGCATCGCCAAGGACGCGGTGCCGGAGATGATCGTGATGTCCGACACCTGCTTCTGCGAATACACCGAACACGGCCACTGCGGCGTGATGCACGGCCATGAAGTGGACAACGACCAGACCCTGGTCAACCTCGGCAAGCAGGCGGTGGCCGCGGCCCGTGCCGGCGCCGACGTGATCGCGCCCTCGGCGGCCATGGACGGTCAGGTCCAGGCCATCCGCCGGGCCCTGGATGCCGCCGGTTTCACCCAGACGCCGATCATGGCCTATTCCACCAAGTTCGCTTCGGCGCTCTACGGCCCGTTCCGCGAGGCCGGTGGCAGTGCGCTCAAGGGCGACCGCAAGAGCTACCAGATGAACCCGATGAACCGCCGCGAGGCGGTGCGCGAATCCCTGCTGGACGAGCAGGAAGGCGCCGACTCGCTGATGGTCAAGCCCGCCGGGGCCTACCTGGACATCATTCGCGATATCCGCGAGGCCTCGCGCCTGCCAGTGGCGGCGTACCAGGTCAGCGGTGAGTACGCGATGATCAAGTTCGGCGCCCAGGCCGGGGCCATCGACGAGCAACGGGTGGTGCGCGAAAGCTTGGGTTCGATCAAGCGCGCCGGCGCCGATCTGATCTTCACCTACTTCGCCATGGACCTGGCCCTGGCCGGGATCTGATCCCGCACCCGCCCAAAGCGTCCCGCCATGAACGCCGCCTGGCGTTCGTGGCTCTTGCCAAGACTTCCGCCTCTACATGACAATGCGATTCATTATCAAATATGAATCCCTACTGTCATGCCCGCCGACGACTTATCCCTGCGCTGCGCCGTCACCGATCTGTATACCCATCACCATGGCTGGCTGCAGGGCTGGTTGCGCCAGCGCCTGGGCAATGGCTTCGATGCCGCCGACCTGGCCCAGGACACCTTCGTGCGGGTGCTCAAGGCCCGTAACGCGCAGGACATCCGCGAGCCGCGGCCCTACCTGTCGCGCATTGCCCGGGGCCTATTGATCGATCTGTTTCGTCGTCGCTCCCTGGAGCAGGCCTACCTCGAAGCCCTGGCCCGGGTGCCCGAGGGCGAGCACCCGTCGCCGGAGGAACAGAGCGTGCTGTTCCAGGCGTTGATGGAAATCGACCGTCTGCTGGATGGCCTGGGGCCCAAGGTCAAGCAAGCCTTCCTGCTGTCGCAGTGCGATGGCCTGACCTACGAGCAGATCGCCGAGCGCCTGCAGATTTCCGTACGCAGTGTGAGCAACTACATGGCCAAGGCCATGGAGCATTGCTGCCTGATGCAGATGCGGATGCAGCTGTCATGAGTTTTGCCAGCCTGCAACTGAGCGTCGCCGAGCGCCAGGCCATCAGCGGCGCGGCGCGCTGGTATGCGCAGTTGCGCTCCGGCACAGCGAGCGAACAGGAGCAAGCGGCCTGGCGCGAGTGGCTGGCCGCCGACCCCCTGCATCGCCAGGCCTGGGAGCGCATGCAGCAACTGGGCGAGCAGATGTCGGCCCTGCCTGGTGGCCTGGCCGGCCCGACCTTGCGCGGGGCCGGGCGCTCGCGCCGCGAGCTGATGCGCAACCTGGTGGTGCTGGCCTCGGCCGGGTCCCTGGGCTGGCTGGGCTGGCGCAGCGACAGCGCCCAGCAATGGCTGGCGGACTATCGGACCCAGGTCGGCGAGCGCCGCGAAGTGCGCCTGGCGGACGGCAGCGCATTGCTGCTCAACACCGACACTTCGGTGAATGTGGCTTTCGACGGTCAACAGCGCCGGTTGCAGTTGCTCTGGGGCGAGATGCTGGTGAGCGCTGGCGTTGATGCGCTGCACAGGCCATTGCGGGTCATCTCGCGCTACGGTGAGGTCCAGGCCGAGGGCGCGCGTTTCGTGTTGCGCAGCGACGAGCGTGAGGATCGGGCGGCGGTGCTGGAGCAGGGCGTGCAGGTCAGCCTGGGCAACGGTAGCGTGCCGCGTCGAGTCGAGGCCGGCCAGCAACTGGCGTTCAGCGCTGCAGGCTTTGCTGCGCTGCGCTCCAACGATGCGTCGGTGGGCGCCTGGCGTCAGGGCAGCATCATCGCCCTCGACCGCCCCTTGGGGGACTTGCTGGCCGACCTGTCGCGTTACCGCCGCGGAGTCCTGCAGTGCGATCCGCAGATCGCCGGGCTGAGGATTTCAGGGGCCTTTCCCATCGATGACACCGACCGCGCCCTGGCAGCGCTTGAGAGCGGTTTCTCGCTGCGTATCGAGCGCTACACGCGCTATTGGGTGCGGGTGTCCCAGCGCCGCGTCGGCTGAAACCAAGCGGTAAAAAATAATTATTCCGGTCTTTGCACTTTTGCCCGTTCTGATCCGGCTTATCCCCCAGTGGATTCATTTTCGTTAGCGGGGAAGGCCAAGCATGTCTGATGTTCACAAGTCGAAGTTGGCTCGGGCGATCAAGCTCGGGCTCTGTGGTGCACTGGTGGTCCATGGGGCGGCACTGCTGCCGTTGAGCGCAGTGGCGGCCAGCGAACAGAGCGCCGTGCGCCGCTTCGACATTGCCGCCGGCGATCTCACCGAGGTGCTGAGCCGTTACGCCAGCGCCGCCGGGGCAGCGATTTCCTTCGATGCGCGGCAGACCGCCGGCCTGCATTCGCCCGGGCTCAAGGGGGAATACGGGGTGCAGGAAGGCTTTGCGCGGATTCTCGCCGGCAGTGGCTGGCAGGCCGAAGCGCAGAGCAACGGCAGCTACGTGCTGCGTCCGCTGCCCCAGGGCAGCGGCGCCCTGGAGCTGGGCGTCACCCAGGTACAGGGCCAGGAACTGGGCGCCACCACCGAGTACTCCGGCTCCTACACCACCGGTGCGGTGACCATCGGCAAGGGCCAGCACTCGCTCAAGGAAACCCCGCAGTCGGTGACCGTGATCACCCGCAAGATGCTCGATGACCAGAACCTCAACACCATCGACCAGGTGATGGAGAAGACCCCGGGCATCACCCTTTACGACTCGCCCATGGGCGGCAAGTATTTCTACTCCCGGGGCTTTCGCATGACCGGCCAGTACCAGTACGACGGCGTGCCCCTGGACATGGGCAGCAGCTACGTACAGGCCGACAGCTTCAGCAGCGACATGGCCTTCTATGACCGGGTGGAAATCCTGCGCGGCGCCGCCGGCATGCTCAAGGGCGCGGGCGGCACTGCCGGCTCGGTGAATTTCGTGCGCAAGCGCGGCCAGGCCACGCCCCACACCGAACTGACGATGTCCGCCGGCAGCTGGGACAACTACCGGGCCCAGGTGGACACCGGCGGGCCGTTGAACGACGCCGGCACCCTTCGTGGCCGAGCGGTGGTGACCCAGCAGACCCGGCAGTATTTCTACGACCTGGGCGAGCGCAAGGACCAGGTCTACTACGGCGCCCTGGACTTCGACCTCAGCGACGCCACCACCCTGGGCCTGGGCATGGCCTATGAAGACGTCGACTCGCGCCCGTGCTGGGGCGGCCTGCCGCGCTACAGCGACGGCAGCGACCTCAAGCTCGGCCGTTCCACCTGCCTGAACACCGCCTGGAACAATTCGCGCAGCAAGCGCGCGACCTATTTCGCCGACCTGCGCCAGCAGCTCAACGACGACTGGGCGCTGAAGGTGGCCGGGGTCTACAGCCGCAATACCCAGGACATCGAGTACGCCTTCCCCAGTGGCTCGGTGCCGGTCGCTGCCAGCCGCTCCAGCACCCTGATGCTGGGCAGCATCTATGACTACGACCAGGTGGACTACGGTTTCGACGCCTATGTCGATGGGCGCTTCCAGGCCTTTGGCCAGGAGCACGAGCTGACCTTCGGCGCCAACGCCAGTCGCTCGATCAAGGACGACTTCTACGCCGTCGCGGTGTTGCCGCAACGGCAGAACGTGCTGGACCCGGATCACCACCTGCCCAAGCCCGATGCCAGCTACTACGAGGGCAACGCCTCCCGTGGCGGTCCATCCGATCTGCGGATCCAGCAGCAAGGGCTGTACTCCACCCTGCGCCTGAAACTGGCCGACCCGCTGACCCTGGTCATGGGCGGCCGGGTCAGCTGGTACAAGTCGCAGAACGATGCCGTGGCCTACTGGCGCGACACCCGCACCCCAAGCAGTGCCCGTTCCAGGGAAACCGGCGAGGTCACGCCGTTCGCCGGGGTGCTGTACGACCTCACCGACAACCTCACGGCCTACGCCAGCTACTCCAGCATCTTCACTCCCCAGGGCAGCTATCGGACCCTGGACGGTGCGTCCCTCAAGCCGCTGGTGGGCAAGAGCTATGAAGCGGGAATCAAGGGCGAGTGGTTCGACGGTCGCCTGAACAGCGCCTTGAGTCTGTTTCGCACGATCCAGGAGGATGCGCAGCAGGACGATCCGGCCTGCCCTGACAGCACCTGCTCGCTGAACTCGGGCAAGGTGTGGGCCCAGGGTTTTGAAGCCGAACTCAGCGGTGAGGTGATCGAGCGCCTGCAAGTGCTGGCCGGCTACACCTACACCCAGACCAAGACCCTGGAGGATGCCGACAGCAGCAAGAACGGCCAGTCGTTCAATTCCTACGTACCGCGGCACCTGCTGCGGGTGTGGGGCGACTACCAACTGGGCGGTGCCCTGGAGCGCTTCACCGTGGGGGCCGGGGTCAACGCGCAAAGCGACAACTACCGAGTCTCGCCCACCAGCGGCAAGCACATCAGCCAGGCCGGCTACGCGATCTGGAACGGGCGCATCGGCTATCGGCTCGACGACACCTGGTCCCTGGCGCTGAACGGCAACAACCTGCTGGACAAGCGCTACTACACCACCATCGGCACCGAAGGCTTCGGCAACTTCTACGGTGATCCACGCAACTTCACCCTGTCGGTCAAGGCCGACTTCTAAGGCCCCTGGCGGCGTGCGCCGAGCGCGGATCAGCGCGGTTTGTGGTTGGCCAGGCTGTTCTGCGGGGAGATTTCGCGCTCGCGGAAATAGCGCTCCAGCACCCGCGGGTCGGCGGAGCGTTCGGCCAGCGCCACGTAGGTGTCCGGGCGCAGCAGGTACAGGGCGTTGCGCGCCAGCCCCGCGTGGGCGTGGGCCGAGCGCCAGTCGAAGATGCGCAACGGCACCCGGTGCTCGGCGCACCAGTCCTGTACCGCGTTGCTGGTGACGCCGTAGACGTGCACCTGCCAGCCCAGGTGATCGAGGCTGTCGAAGTTGTCGTGCTCGCCGTCGCGGACCCAGGGCAGGCGATCGCCGCCGTGCACCGGGCCGGCGCCGCCGGCGCTCAGGGGCATGCCCCGGTAGTTGAGGGTGATCTGCGACACGGTGCGAAAGAGAAACTCCCGGGCACGGTCGAAGGCGGCGATCTTCGGCAGCAGCAGGGGGGCCAGGCGAGTCCGTGCCAGGTAGGCGACCGGGCCATCGGCGGTGGCGAAGCTGAACACCCGGTCGGTGGTGGCCACCAGGCGCCGGGCGAATTCCATGCGTTCGATCTCATAGCTGTCCAGCAGGCTTTCGGCGCTGCTGCCGCTGAGCACCGCCGCCAGTTTCCAGGCCAGGTTGATGGCGTCGCCGATCCCGGTGTTCATGCCCTGGCCGCCGGCCGGGCTGTGCACGTGGGCGGCATCCCCCAGCAGGAACACCCGGCCGCAGCGAAACTGCTCGGCCACCCGGTGATGCACCTTGTAGGTGGAGAACCAGTTGACCTGATTCACCTCGACCTTGAGCTGGCGCATGGCGCGCCGGCTGACGTCTTCGAAGCGCAGGTTTTCCGGGTGCTCGGCGCGCTCGTCGCGCACCGTGCCGATCAGCCGCGCGCTGCCGCTGTGGGCCAGGGGAAACACCGCGAGAAAGTCGGCGTCGTCCAGGTCCACGTGCAACTGGCCGTCGATGCTCGGGCCGCTGGCCTCGACATCGGCGACATAGAACACCTGCTGATAGGTGCCACCGGGAAAGCCTGTGCCCAGGGTCTTGCGCACCGTGGAGCGGGCGCCGTCGCAGCCGGCCAGGTAGAAGGCCTGGCAGTGTTCCTCGCGGCCGTCGGGGCCGCGCAGGCGAGCGTTGATCAAGTGGCCGTGGTCGGTGAAGGCCAGCAGTTCGGTGCCCCGTTCGACGCTGACCCCGAGCAGGGCCAGGCGCTCGATCAGCAATTGCTCGTGTTCGTCCTGGGGAAAGATCTGCAGGAACGGGTAGGGGGTCAGGTCCTCGCCGATGGCGTTGAACGGCAGTTGAGCCGCGCGCTCGCCGCGGACCCAGAGGTTGACCGCCGGCACGTGGTGGCCGCGTTCGACGATGGCCCGGGTCAGGTCCAGCTGGCGGTACAGCTCCAGGGTCCGGGCCTGCACCGCCAGGGCCCGGGAGGTGGTGCCCGGGCCCTGGGTCTTGTCGATGATCCGGACCTTGATCCCCTGCTGGCGCAGCCAGAGCGCCAGCACCAGGCCGGTCGGGCCGGCGCCGATGATCAGTACGTCGCTGCAGTTCATGTGTTTGCCCTCGTCAGGAGATCAACGTCATGCATCTGGCTGCGGGCGGCGCCTGCCGCGGACTCAGCGCTGGGCGAAGGCCAGGTTCAGGCCGAGCCCGGCGAAGCTTGCGGCAAAGCTGCGGCGCAACCAGTTCTGCACCTTGGGCGACTCGATCACCGCGGTGCGGAACAGGTTGGCCAGCAGGCCATAGAGCACGAACACCAGGAAGGTCATGGCCATGAACACGCCGCTCAGGGTGACCATCTGCAGCAGCGGATCGGCGCCGTCGTGCCGGATGAACTGGGGCAGGAAGGCCAGGAAGAAGATCGTCAGCTTGGGATTGAGGATGTTCAGCAGGCAGGCCTTGAGCATCAGCGCGCCGGCGCCGCGGCTCACTGACTGGCTGTCTACGGCGAACGCCGAACGGTCGCGCCAGGTGGCGTAGGCCAGGTACAGCAGGTAGGCGACCCCGGCGAACTTCAGCCCCTGAAAGGCCAGGGCGCTGGTGTGCAGGATCGCCGACAGGCCCAGGGCCGAAGCCAGCAGGTGCGGGACGATCCCGGCGGTGCAGCCGATGGCGGTGAACAGGCTGGCGCGCTTGCCGGCCACCAGGGCGGTGGAAATGGTCAGGATCACGCCGCTGCCGGGAATCAGCACGACGATCAGGCTGGTGAGCAGAAAATCCAGGGTCAACATCCGGGTGTCACTCCATTGAGGGCGTGTGTCGGGCCAGGTGTGCCCGGGACGACGCGTTGAGGCTCGGGGCCATCAACATACACCTGGCCACGCTGGCAATAGAAGGATTTTAGCCGGGAGCCGCAATTGAGCCTGGGAAGCTGCAAAAGGTCGGGTCGCAGGGCCTTGCCTGGCAATCCCCGCCGAACCTCAATCGGCCTTGAGAGCGTCGCATCCCTGCGACGAGTACCGCCCACAGCTTGCGCAGCCAGCGGCAGCAGCTTCATGGGGGGGGACGGGAACAGCGTTGGTATTCCTTGGTCGAACGCCCCATGCCGCTGCTTTACTGATACGGCCCTTGTCCAGCCATCTTGCGGAGTCCCATGATTTCCCACCGTCTTCTCAGCTGTTTCCTGGGCCTGTCGTTGCTGGCCGGTTGCGCCAGCCCGCGTGGCCCCCAGGCGCCGACGCTGACCCCGGAGCAGACCCAGGCGCGGATCCTGCGCCTGCTGCCGGCCCAGGTCGGCGACCGCCAGGGCTGGGCCCGGGACATCCAGGTGGCCTTCAGCGCCCAGGGGCTGGAGCCGAGCCAGAGCAACCTGTGCGCGGTGCTGGCGGTGACCGAGCAGGAATCGACCTTCCAGGACGACCCGACAGTGCCGGGCCTGGGGCGCATTGCCCGGGAGGAAATCGACCGTCGCGCGGCCAAGGTGCATGTGCCGGCGCTGCTGGTCAGCGCCGCCCTGCAAGTGCGCGACGCGCACGGCCAGTCCTACAGCCAGCGCCTGGCCAAGGCCCGAACCGAGAAGGAGCTGAGCGCAATCTTCGATGACTTCATCGGCATGGTGCCCCTGGGCCAGACCCTGTTCGGCCGTTTCAACCCGGTGCACACCGGCGGGCCGATGCAGGTCAGCATCGAGTTTGCCCAGCAGCATGCCCAGGGTTATCCCTACCCGGTGCAGGGCACGATTCGCCATGAAGTCTTCAGCCGCCGTGGCGGCCTGTACTTCGGCATCGCCCACCTGCTGGGCTACCCGGTGGACTACCCGCAACCGCTGTACCGCTTCGCCGACTTCAACGCCGGCTGGTACGCCAGCCGCAACGCCGCCTTCCAGGCCGCGGTCAGCCGCCTCAGCGGAATCAAATTGGCCCTGGATGGCGACCTGATCCGCTACGACTCGCTCTTGCCCGGCACTACCGAGTTGGCGGTGCGCACCCTGGGCAAACAGCTGGGCCTGCGCAACCCGCAGATCCGCGAGCAGTTGGAAAAGGGTGACCGTGAGGACTTCCCGCAGACCGAGCTGTACCGCCAGGTGTTTGCCCTGGCCGATCGCAGCGCCGGCCGGCCCGTGCCACGCCAGCAGTTGCCGGGCATCGAACTCAAGAGCCCGAAGATCACCCGCCAGCTGACCACCGCCTGGTTCGCCAAACGGGTGGACGAGCGCTACCAGCGCTGCCTGCAACGGCCGCTGTAACCCAAGGGCCTGCCGTAGGAACTGGCTTGCCAGCGAAGGCGTCCGCCAGGGCGATGCAAGGCTTGCGGCCCTGTTCGCCGGCAAGCCGGCTCCTACGGTGAGTGCCTGGCTTGCCAGGCACTTGGGCCGCGTGGCAGGATGCGCCATGAATTTTTCCAGCCTCGACTCCCGCCTGCATCACCATCGACCTCAGCTTCGGGGCCGTGGTCGCGTGTGCGCGTCGAGCGGTCAGTCATCCAGACCCTGAGATCACTGACCAACGATGAAAAAACCAAGGCGCCCGACAAGGCGCCTTTTTTATTGCCAGTCAAAAACCAAGAGGAAATACCCATGACCATGCTCCGTGGCACTCGAATGATCACCGGTACACAAGCCGCCGCCCTGCGCACCCTGGAAGGACGCTTCCGGAGCTGGCTTCATCGCAGCGGGTGCTGAAGAAGTCATTGTCCCGGCGCTGTGGGGCCAGGACACCTTTATCGAAAAGGCCGGCGGCAGTGAAGTCATCGGCCAGATGTGGGCCTTCAACGACAAGGCCGGACGGCCCTGCTGCCTGATCCCGGAAGCCACCGCGCTGTTCCAGGAAACCGCCGGCGAGCTGCTGGCGGGGCGCGAACAGGCGGCGGTTTTCTATGTTGCCCGCTGCTATCGCTACGAGCGCCCGCAAGCCGGGCGCTACCGTGAGTTCACCCAGTTGGGCCTGGAGATCCTCGGCCCCGATCCGCAACAGGCCCTGGAGCAGGCGCGGGCGCTGTGCGTGGGTTTTCTCGATTCACTGGGCCTGGACTATGAGCTCAACCTGGGGGTCAAGCGCGGCCTGACCTACTACCTCAATGGCGAAGGCTTCGAGGTGCGTTGCCCGCAGTTGGGCGCGCAGCAGCAAGTGGTGGGGGCGGGTGCCTATCGCCAGGGGGCCGGCTTCGGCATTGGCCTGGAGCGCCTGCAACTGGCGCTGCAACCCCAGCCGTAGGCGCTGGCTTGCCAGCGAAGGCGTCCGTCAGGGCGCTGCAGGATTCGCGGTCCTGTTCGCCGGCAAGCCGGCTCCTACGGCGGGTTCAGGGGCGGCGACGGACGAACTTGCGCCACAGCCAGACCCACAGCAGCGCCAGGGGGAAGGCCAGGATCACAAAGGGCAGGGCCTGGCTGCCTTTCTCCAGGGCTGCGGCAGTGCCCTCGGCCAGGTTGTCCGGCAGGTTGCGCAGGGCGCGCTTGAGGCTTGAGCCGCGTTCTGTGCTGTCACTGGGCAGGAAGTTCAGGGTCAGGCGGTTGGTGTCCAGGCGGCGCTGGTGTCCGGCAGCCGCCTGGGCCAGGGCCTGCAGGTCGTTCTCGATGCCGGCCTGCTCCTTGCTCAGGGCGATCAGGTCGCTGACGCCGATGTCCTTGCGCGCCGCCAGTTCATCCAGGCGCTGTTGCTGGGCCTTGAGCCGCTGTTGCTGGCGTTGCACATCGGCCACGGCGTCGGCCAGGTCTTCGGCGCTGGTGACCCGCTCGCCCAGTTCGGCCCCTTGGGACGCCTGCTTGACGATGGGTTCGACACCGTCCGGGACGATTCGCAACACCACCCGAGCGCGGTACTTGCTCTGTTCCAGAAGCAGGATGTTGCAGGCGCCAAACTGGGCCTTTTCGCAGGATTCGCGGGTTTGTTCCAGGTGCGCGCCGATCTGTTCGGCGGGCAGGGACAGGGTCAGTTCGTGTTCGTAGGCCAGCAGGGCGCCAGCCTTGCCCTGGGCGCCGCCGAGGGCCACCGCGGAGTTGTTGTGATCACTGGGGGAACAGGCACTGAGGGCCAGGGCGCCGAAGAGGGCAAAGGCCAGTCGACGGGGGATGGCAGGGTGATCGTCCTGATGCTGCATGGAGGCTCCTTGAATACTTGAAACTGCGGCTAGGGCGCAGGCGCGCATCTTACCGCTGTTCCCAGGATCACCACGATCGCGGTGCAACTTATTTTCACCAATTTGCCTGGCTGATGCTCATAGGCACCGTGGTCAATCAGGGCTACACCTGTCGCCCTGTGCAACCCTCGTTACCCAGCGGTTCAAGGAGAACCTCATGAGCGAATCGGACATTCCCCCGGGCTTCAGTCCCTTGCCCCGCAGCAGCCCGCTGCTGGAGCTGATCGGCCCGGTCTATGGTCGCGGCAGTGGCCGCGAACTGTGCCTCGGCCTGCGTGCCGACACCCGCCACGCCAACGGCCGGGGCACGGTGCATGGCGGCATCATCGCCACCCTGGCGGACATTGGCATGGGCTACGCCATGGCGTTTTCCAGCGAGCCGCCGTTGCCGCTGATCACCGCCAGCATGACCCTCGACTACCTGGGGGCGGTGCAGGTCGGGGAGTGGATCGAGGTGCGCCTGGAGCATGCCCAGCGCGGCCGGCAGATGGCCTTTGCCACGGTGCTGCTGCGGGTCGGCGAGCGTGAAGTGGCGCGGGCCAGCGGGGTATTCGCAGTGCCGGCGCCGCGGGATTAGTCGCCGGGGTTGATCTGCTTCCAGTCCAGGCCGAAGCGCGCCAGGTACTTGCGCAGGCGGTCGGCGTCGTTGGGGTTGGCCTTGCCCAGGCGCGACACCCCAAACAACCGGCGCCCGGCATCCGACAGGCTGTCGGCGCGGCGGCATTCGGCAATCACCGCCTTGAGTTGCAGGCGGTCGAACAGGTCCATCTCCACGTCCTCGCCCAACAGTTGCTGCAGCTCATCCTCGGCATTCTCCAGGCCCCAGGCATGGCGCAGGCGCTGGATTTCCTCTTCGACCTGGATCTGGTCGATGCGCCCGCTGTCGGCCAGGGTGGCCATGCGGGTGATGGACGCCGACAGCTCGCGGAAGTTGCCCAGCCAGGCCGCTTCGCTGGAGCTGGCGAAGGCCAGGTAACGGCGCCGCGCCTCCAGGTTGAACCGCACCAGTTGCCCTTGCTCCCGGGCATGGCGCTGCAGCTCGAAATCGATGTTCGGCTCGATGTCTTCGCGGCGTCCCGCCAGTCCCGGCAGGTTGAAGGTCCAGAGGTTGACTCGCGCATACAGGTCTTCGCGGAACAGGCCCTGGGCCACCCGGCCGCGCAGGTCGCGGTGGGTGCCGGCGATGATCAGGAAGTCGCTCTGCACCTCCTGGTCCGCGCCCATGGGGAAGAAGCGCTTCTCTTCGATGGCCTTGAGCAGCATCGCTTGTTCATCCAGCCCCAGTTCGCCGATCTCGTCGAGAAACAGCATGCCGCCGTCCGCCGCCCGCAGCAGGCCGTCGCGGGCATTCTGGGCGCCGGTGAAGGCGCCCTTGATATGCCCGAACAGCGCCGACATGGCGCCGTCGCCGCGCAGGGTGGCGCAGTTGACCTCGACAAAGCGCCCCTGCACCTGGTGCCGGCCGCGCTTGAGCTCATAGATGCGCCGGGCCAGGAACGACTTGCCGGCACCGGTGGGGCCGATCAGCAGCATCGGTGCCCGGGAGCGCACGGCCACGCGCTCGATCTGCTCGATGGAGCGGTTGAACGCCGGGTTGCGGGTGGCGATCCCGGACTTGAGGAAGGCCAGGCCTTCCAGACGCTTGTGGGCAAAGCGCGAGGCGATGCGGTCGTAGCGCGACAGGTCGAGGTCGATCAGCGCGTGGGTGCCGGTGGCCTGCTCGCCGGGGTCGCGGCGCCGGGCCGGCGAGGTCTGGATCAGCCGGGCAGGGAGGTAGCGCGCCTCGGTCAGCAGGAACCAGCAGATCTGCGCCACGTGGGTGCCGGTGGTGATGTGCACCAGGTAGTCCTCGCGCTCGGTGTCGAACGGGTAGGCGCTGGTGAAGTCGTGCAGGGCGGCGTACACCTCCTCGAAGTCCCAAGGGTTGTTCAGGCCCATGGGGTGCAGGCGCACTTCGGTTTCCGGCGACACCTGGCGCACGTCGTTGGCCACCCGCTCGGCCAGGCTGACATCCCGGGCGTCAAGGCCGTGGATCAGTTCCAGGCGGTTGATCAGCACATCCTGCTGCTGGCACAGGCCGACCGTGGGCCGCCAATGGCTCCAGCGATTGGCGCCTTTGCCGACGCGATCGAGGGTGGAGCCGATAAAGCCGATGGCGACCGTGGGTTTGCTCGACATGTTTATACCTGAAGATAAAAGGCGATAGGCAAAGATATAAAATTTTCGCGGCGTTTGTCTTGTTGAATGGCCGGTGTAAAATTTAATAAAAATAAAATCGTTATAAATCAATAAGTTAAAAAATAATTTGCTGAAAAATCAAAACCTGGCACAGCGGCTGCTATGTATCTCGCAACGAACGAGACAACAGAGCGAGACGCCAAGATGGCCAACTTCCAGCTGTTCAACACCCAACAGGCAAAAGCGCCAGCGAGCACCACCCTGAACGCTTCCAAGGCCGGGGCTTATGCCTACAACGCCAAGCATCGCCTGGCCCAGCTGGCGGTCACCGGTTGCCTGAACTCGACCTTCTACACCTCGCCTGAAGGCCAGCTGGAGGCGGTGCTGCAACTGGTGAGCGAGCTGGACAGCCGCTTCGTCGCCCAGGCTGCCCGTTACGCTCGCCAGCAAGGCCATATGAAGGACATGCCGGCGCTGCTGCTGGCGGCGCTGACCGCGCAACGCTCGGTCCTGGTACCGGAGCTGTTCGCCCAGGTGGTGGACAACGGCAAGATGCTGCGCAACTTCGTGCAGATCCTGCGCAGCGGCGTGACCGGGCGCAAATCCCTGGGGTCGCAGCCCAAGCGCCTGGTGCAGAACTGGTTGAACACGGCCAGCGAGCGTCAGCTGTTGCAGGCTTCGATCGGCAGCCAGCCGTCCCTGGCGGACGTGGTGAAGATGGTTCACCCCAAGCCCAGCGAGGCCTGGCGCGAAGCCTTCTTTGCCTGGGTGATCGGCAAGCCGGTGGATGTGCAGGCGCTGCCCGGGCTGACCCGCGACCTGCTGGCGTTTCGCAGCGGGGCGACACAGGAAGTGCCGCAGGTGCCGTTCCAGTTGCTCGGCAACGAAACACTGAGCGCCGAACAATGGGCGGCACAGGCCCGCAACATGGGCTGGCAGGGGCTGCGCATGAACCTCAACACCCTGGCGCGCCACGGCGCGTTCCAGGTGCCGGGTTGCACCGAGTACGTGGCGGCGCGGTTGGCGGATGCGGGGGAGGTGGCCAAGGCCCGGGTCTATCCGTACCAGTTGCTGGCGGCCTACCGTATGGCCGGCGAGGAGGTGCCGCAAGCGGTCCGCGAGGCGCTGCAGGATGCTCTGGAACTGTCCCTGGCCAACGTGCCGGCGCTGGCGGGCAACGTGGTGGTCTGCCCGGATGTCTCGGGTTCGATGCACAGCCCGGTCACCGGCTACCGCCAGGGCGCCACCACCGCGGTGCGCTGCATCGATGTGGCGGCACTGGTGGCAGCGGCGGTGTTGCGCAAGCAGCCGGCGGCGCGGGTCATGCCGTTCGAGCGGGGTGTGGTGAACATTCACCTGAACCCGCGGGACAGCGTGATGAGCAATGCGCAGAAGCTGGCCAACATCGGCGGAGGCGGGACCAACTGCTCGGCGCCCCTGGCGCAACTGGCCAACGCCAAGAGCCGCGTGGACACCCTGATCCTGGTCTCGGACAACGAGTCGTGGATCGATGCGCGGCGTCACGGGGCCACGGAAACCATGCGCCAGTGGGAGCGGATCCGGGCCATCAACCCGCAGGCGAAGCTGGTGTGCATCGACATGCAGCCGGGGGCCACGACCCAGGCGCCAGACCGCGAGGACATCCTCAACGTCGGCGGCTTCAGTGACGCGGTGTTCGATGTGATCGAGCAGTTCACTGCGGGCAACTACGGTGCGCAGCACTGGGTCAAGGCGATCGAGGCCATGGCGCCCTGATCGACAGAACATGGAGGTACACCGTGCGCCGGCCAGCCGGCGCACAGCGAAGATTTTTTGCTCATTGGCCCTGAATGCCGCTGTGACTACATCCAAAGGCGTCTCAGCAACTCTTGTCAGGGCCGGTGACGGCACGAATGCCAGTGGCTGTACATCCTGGTTAAGCCGGTTCGAATCCGGCCATCAGTCACTACTTTTGTCGTGCCACCTTTTTTGCAGTTTTTGCGACGAATGCTGGTGGAACTACATCCCAGGTTCGAGATGCGGGTTCGATTCCCGCCGGTGCTGGAAAACGGCGCCGTGGTTCAATGGACAGAACACGAACGCATTGTTCCATCGACTCTTGTCGTCGCATCTTTTTCCCCGCCTCGGCGGGATGGCAGCGAATGCCACGGGTACTACATGGTGTCGCGGGTTCGAGCCCCGCCAGCCGCAAGGCTGTAGCTCAGTCGGTAGAGCAAATGTGCCTGTTCCCTTGTCGCTGCCCGCAGGCCCGGCCTGCACCGAACACCGCAACTCCGTAGGAGCTGGCTTGCCAGCGAAGAGGCCCCTGAGATCGTCTTCTGCGCCCCGGCTCCTGCACACCCTATTGAACAAGGCCGAATCAGCGGCCACAGGAAAAAGAGTCAACGACATGGAACAAAAAACCTACCAACTGCTGGAAGTCGCCAACGGCAAGCCGATCAAGATGTGGACCCAGGGCGTGCCGGTGGAAAACGAAGCCCGCCAGCAATTGATGAACACCGCGAAGATGCCGTTCATCTTCAAGCACCTGGCGGTGATGCCCGACGTGCACCTGGGTAAGGGATCGACCATCGGTAGCGTGATCCCCACGGTGGGCGCGATCATTCCGGCCGCGGTCGGGGTGGATATCGGTTGCGGAATGATCGCCGCCCGTACCTCGCTGACCGCCGCCGACCTGCCTGATAACCTGGCCGGATTGCGCAGCGCCATCGAAGCGGCAGTGCCTCATGGTCGTACCTCGCCCCGTAGCGGTCGCGATAAGGGTGCCTGGGGTGACGTACCGAATCAGGCCGACCAGGCGTGGGCGGCGTTGCATCCGCGCTTCAAGGCGATCACCGATAAGTACCCGGCCCTGGCCAACAGCAACAACCGCAAGCACCTGGGAACCCTCGGTGGCGGTAACCACTTCATCGAGGTCTGCCTGGATGAGGCCAACCGGGTCTGGTTCATGCTGCACAGCGGTTCCCGCGGAGTCGGTAACGCCATCGGCAACCTGTTCATTCACCTGGCCCAGGCCGATATGCGCCAACATATCGCCAACCTGCCGGACCGCGACCTGGCCTACTTCGAGGAAGGCAGCCAGCACTTCGACGATTACGTGGAAGCCGTGGCCTGGGCCCAGGATTTTGCCCGGCAGAACCGCGAACTGATGATGCAACTGGTGATCCAGGCCACGCGCCAGGTGATCCGCAAGCCCTTCGAAGTGGCGCTGGAGGCAGTCAACTGCCACCACAACTACGTGCAGAAGGAGCGCCACTTCGGTGAAGAGGTGCTGGTGACCCGCAAGGGCGCGGTGTCGGCGAAGAAGGGCGAGCTGGGGATCATCCCGGGGTCGATGGGGGCCAAGAGCTTCATCGTTCGCGGGCTGGGTAACGAGGAGGCGTTCTGCTCCTGCAGCCACGGTGCCGGGCGTACCATGAGCCGCACCAAGGCCAAGAACACCTTCACCCTGGCCGACCAGATCCGCGCGACCGCCCATGTGGAGTGCCGCAAGGATGAAGCGGTGATCGACGAAATCCCGATGGCCTACAAGGACATCGACCAAGTGATGCACGCCCAGCGCGAGCTGGTGGAAGTGCTGCACACCCTGCGTCAGGTGGTGTGCGTAAAGGGGTAGAACAATGGACGACATGGACGCCTTGATAGCGGCCCCGCCCGGCTGGCATTACCAGTTGAGCGACTACGAAGCCCGCCGCGTGCGGGAGGTGCTGGAGGAATTGGACCGGCACAGTGCCTGGCTGGAACTGAGCCGCTTCGGCAACGGTTTCGTGCGTCAGGCGGCGGTGCGCCACCTGGCCGCGCAGCCTTCGGCCGAGGCCCTGGCGGTGTTCCTGGAGCGGCTCAACGACTGGGTGCCCCAGGTGCGCCAGGAGGCCGCCGCGGCGCTGGAGGGCTATCTGGCGCCAGAGCGCGCCGGGCTGCTGTTGCAGAGCCTGACGCCGCTGCTGGCCCTGGTCGGCAAGCAGCGCGCCGACCACGGCGCGACCCTGCAGCGGGCGCGTTCGGTGCTGCAGTTGGCCCAGGTACGCGAAGAAGTTGAAGAGGCTTTTGCCGGTTGCCGGGGCAAGGCCGCGCGCTTTGTCTTCGAGCTGTTGCTCGAAGAGGCGCCGGAGCGGGCGGTGTTGCTGGCTCGGGCGCTGCGCCACCGGGAGGTCAGCGTGCGGCAGATGGCGGTGGATGCCTGTGCCGAATTGCCGGCCGAGCAGGCCGTGCCTTTGCTGGAGGAGGTGATGCACAGTTGCGGCGCCAGTGTGCGGGTCAAGGCTCTGCGCTTGTTGCTGCCATTGCTGGACGATCCTCGCGAGTATCTGAGTCAGGCCCTGCTGGACCCTTCGGGGGCCTTGCGTTGCCTGGCCCACTGGGCCGCGCCCCGTCACGGGCTGGACCCGCGTGAGGTATTGCGGCAACGGCTGCAACAGCCGGTACCACGCAACAAGCGCAGTTGGCTGGGCCTGCTGGGGCTGGTCAAGGAGCTGCAGGAACCCATGGCCGACGCCATGGTGCGGCAGGCCCTGGCCTCGCCGGCGCCGAGTGTGCGCCTGCTGGCCCTGCAGACCCTGGGTGAACGTGGCATGGCCGAGCAACTGGCGGCCCTGGACGACCCCTCGGACAAGGTCTTCAACTGCGCCCTGGGCCTGTTGCACGAGCAACCCTGGGCAGTCTTCGACGAGGCCCTGGAGCAGCGTCTGGATCAGCACTGGCATGACCTGCCCAAGGCGCGGCGCTGGGCCCTGCTGGCCCTCAAGCCGGGCTGGCGCCAGCTGGAGTACCTGCTGTGGCGCCTGGGGCAGGGCGGCAGCGAGGCCGGCTATTGGCGCGAAACCCTGGCGCGCTGGTGCGATGGCCGCTACGGGATGTTCGACCCGGTCACTCCCAAGCCCCTGCGTGAAGCCATGGTGCAGCGCTTGCAGGCCATGGAAGCGGCAGGGGAACTGCCCGCCGGTTCGGTCAAACGGCTGTTGTGAAGAAAGGAGAACCGACATGCTGAGCCCCTTTGAAGATGAGCGCAGCCGGGCGCTGCGCCAACAGTTGCAAGCGGCGTTTTGCGTGTTCGATTTTGTGCGGCTGACGGTGGAACCGGGTGTGGCAGTGGATCAAGCCGTGCATCGCCAGGGCTTGCAGCACCTCTACCAATACCTGATGGCCGAACGCCGCGAGGGCCTGGAAAAACTGCGCCAGGACCCGCGTTACGCCGACGTTGGCGTAACGCCTATGCGCTGGGAGCAGGAGCGGGCGGTGCCCGAGCCGCTCAGCCCGTTGCAGGTCCGGCAGATGGTCCGCGAAGACCTGGAGCAGGAGGAGCCCCTGGCCTTGTACCGGGCGTTTTGCCAGCCGCCGTATGGGCTGCGTTTCCCTGGCGGGGCCGAGCAGGCCCGGCAGGCGTACGGCCAATGGCTGGACCTGCTGGGGCTCGATCCCGAGCAGCAGCCCCACGTGATCAACTGGGTGGGCAACCTGGAGGTGGATTATCAGGCCCCGGCCATGGGGCCGCACCTACTGCCCTGGAGTGAGTATTTCGACGAAGGCCTGGAGTGGTGGGGCGTCTGGTGCCTGACGGTGTGGAACCCCGTGCGCCGGACCCTGAGTGTGCTGGCTGCCAGCAGTACGGATTGAACAAGGAACAGGATCATGGAACACCTCGAACGCCATCCCCTGAGCAGCGCTATGCGTGAACGGGTATTGGAAGAATTGGCGCGCATCGAGCGCGAACGCAACGTCAAGGTGCTGTATGCCTGCGAGTCGGGCAGTCGGGCCTGGGGCTTTGCCTCCACCGACAGTGACTACGACGTGCGTTTCGTCTACGTGGAAAAGCCCGAGTGGTTCATCCAGGTGGATGCCGGGCGCGACGTGATCGAGCGGCCCCTGGACGACGAGCTGGACATCAGCGGCTGGGAACTGCGCAAGACCCTCGGGCTGTTGCGCAAGTCCAACCCGACCCTGCTGGAATGGCTGGACTCGCCCCTGGTGTATCGCAGTGAACCGGCCGCCGCCGCGGGCCTGCGCGAGCTGGCAGAGGCGTTCTACAGCCCGCCGGCGGCGCGCAACCATTATCTGTCGATGGCCAAAAAGAACTTTCGCGGCTACCTGCAAGGCGACAGCGTGCGCTTCAAGAAGTACTTCTACGTGCTGCGGCCCTTGCTCGCGGTGCGCTGGATCGACCAGGGCCGTGGCCGACCGCCGATGACCTTTGCCGACCTGCTGACCACCGTCGACCAGCAACCGCTGCTGGACGAAGTGGCGCAGTTGCTGGCCTTGAAACGCAGCGCCGACGAGTCCGCCTACGGGCCGCGACGCCCGGCACTGCATGCTTTTATCGCCGCCGAGCTGGAGCGCCCCGTGCCCAAGCTGGCGCGCACCCATGAAGACAACGCGTTGCTGGACGCCTACCTGCGGGAAACGGTCCGGCACTACGCCTGAGGAATGTGATGAAACAGGATGTAATCGAACTGGACGGCGCCATCGGCGGCGGCCAGGTACTGCGCAGCGCCTTGAGCCTGTCGATGCTCAGCGGCAAGACCCTGCGTATCCATAATATTCGTGCCCGGCGCAGCCGCCCGGGGCTGCTGCGCCAGCACCTGACCGCGGTGCAGGCGGCGGCCCAGGTGTGTGGCGCCAAGACCTCCGGAGTCGAGCTCGGCTCCCAGGCCCTGACCTTCGAGCCGGGGCCGATCCGTGGCGGCGACTACCGCTTCGCCATTGGCACCGCCGGCAGCTGCACCCTGGTGCTGCAGACCCTGCTGCCGGCGTTGCTCCGGGCTCCGCAGCCCAGCCGCGTGAGCATCAGTGGCGGCACCCACAACCCCCTGGCGCCGCCGGTGGATTTCCTCCAGCAGGCCTGGCTGCCGTTGCTGCAGCGCATGGGTGGGCAGGTGGAGCTGCAACTGCTGCGCCACGGGTTTGTCCCGGCCGGTGGCGGCGAGCTGGAGGCCTTTGTCCAGCCTTCGGTGTTGCAGCCCCTGCACCTTGAGGAGCGTGGTGCACTGCAGGGAAGTCGGGCCTGGGCCCTGAGCGCGGGCCTGCCCGAGCATGTGGCGGAGCGCGAGTTGCGTCGAGTGCACAATCGCCTGGAACTGCCTCGGGAGCACCTCACCCCGGTGCAGCTGGATGAACAATACGGTCCGGGCAATGTGCTGTTGCTGGAGTTCGCCTGCGAGCACCTGACCGAGCTGTTCTGCGGCTTCGGCCAGAACAGCCTGCGGGCGGAAACGGTCGCCGACCTTGCCATCGATCAGGCCCGCGACTGGCTGGATTCCGGTGCGGCGGTGGCTGAGCACCTGGCCGATCAACTGCTGCTGCCCATGGCCCTGGCCGGTGGCGGCAGCTTCACCACGCCGTGCATGACCGAGCACCTGGAGAGCAATATCCGGGTGATCGAAGCCTTCCTGCCGGTGCGGATCGAGTCGCGCTTGCTGAATGAGCAACGGCTGCGAGTGGAGTGTCACGCGCGGGCTTGATGTGGATGGCGCGTTGCGCTCATCACTGAGCGCTGGGGCCTGTTCGCCGGCGAGCGGGCTGCTGCGATTTGCACAATGTTTGGTTTTACTTTCAGGGAAGTACGCAATGGATCGCCATGCCTGGCTCAAGGCCTTGAACAAACTGCTGACGTTGGTGCAACAGCTGGTGTTGCTCAGTGGCTGGTTTCTTGCCGCTCTGATGCTGGGGCTCACCATCAAATCCGAGTGGCAGCCCTTTCTGGCGATGTTTCTGGCTTCGCTGCTGGTGATCGTCGGCGTGCTGGTGCATGAGGGCGGGCATTACCTGGGAGCCCGCTGTTGCGGGATGCCGGTGCTGCAGGTGCGGATCGCCGCCGTGGAACTGCAGGCGCTGCGCCGTGGCTGGCGCCTGCGCTGGTCGCCGCAGCTCAAGCGCAGCCGCCTGGGAGGCTATGTGATGGTGGCGAGCAATGCGCAACGGCCCTTGCGTGGCCAGTGGATGGTGATGGCTCTGGGTGGGCCGCTGCTGAACCTGCTGGTGGGATGCGCGGCGATTGGCCTCGGGTTGCTCTGGCAAGGGATTCCCGGTGCCATTGCCCTGGCCTTTGCCATCGTCAATCTGGTGCTGGGCGTGGGTAACCTGCTGCCAGTGCATGGGGTACTGCCCAGCGATGGCATGCTCCTGCTGGGCTGGTATCTGCATCGCGACGACCAGCGTCCGGAATTGGCCCAGGCGCGCCTGCTGGCCCTGACCGTTGCCGGCGTTCCCAGCGCCCAGTTGCCGGCGCCAGACCTGGAGCGCCTGGCTCGGGGCTCGGTGGCAGAAGCCTTGGTTGCCTTCGGTTATCGGCTCAATGCGAGGCAGGATCGGGGCGACTGGTCCGAGGTGCTGCAGATGGAGCAGGAGCTGGATCAGTTGCTGGCGGCCCGGGCCGGGGAATTGACGGGCATGAGCGGCCTGGTGCAGTTGCTGCGCGGCGAGTTGCTGTTCAATCGGGCTTTCGTGCAGCGCGATGCCCGCGTCCTGAAGGACCTGCCGGCGAGTGCCGATATCGACTGGTACACGCCCTGGCTGCGGCCACGGTGCCTGGCCTTGCAAGCCTTCCTTGAGGGTGACCGGCAGCGCGGCGAACACTGCCTGCGCCAGGCACTGCAAGCGGCGAACAACAGCGTGGCGCTGTCCCAGGGCAGGAGCGAAACCCTGCTCGCCGCACACCTGCGGGCCCTGCCGGCACCTTAGCCTGGGGTGTCGGCTCCCCGGCCGCTCTTGGCGCAGGAGCGGGCTTGCCAGAGAGGACGACAGCAAGGCCGGTGCAAGGCTTGAGGACCGTGTCGCCGGCTAGCCGGCTCCCACGGGGCAATGGGCGAGGATGAAAGTGATCGGTATGCGGGCGCAAAACTCTTATACTCCGGCGCTTTATTTTCCCTACCAGCCAGAGGAACGCCCCGTGGCCAACGAACCGGATCAGGATTTCTTCAACCGCGCCGATGCCATCATCGAGTTGACCAACTCCCACATCGCCGACAGCAGCCGGGGCAAGGCCAGCGCCTCGCTGATGTATGCCAACGCGCGCTTCAGTGCCTGGGTCAGCGCCTGTGGCTGCCGTAGTGCCGAGGAACTGGAAGCGGCCAAGCAACAGGCAGTGGACTATTTCCTGGAGGAGTTCCGCCTGATGCTCGAAGAGAACCTCGCCGATTACATCGAGAATTTCCCGCGCTACATGAGCGGCAAGCAGGACTGAAAGGTCGAACGCCGTCGCTGAGTCAGCGGCGGGTTGTGTGATCTGCGTCACTCTTTGCTCAAGTGATCCCTGCTCCTGGTCGATAAGCTCTGAATGCCTATTGATATGGAGTTCGTCATGGCCTTGCTACCGGTTCGTCTGTCTCATCGTTTGACCCTCGGCAGTATTTTGCTGCTGCTGTTCACAGCGTTGGCGGTATTTGCCGTGATGACGTTACGGGGGCAGCCCAAAGTGGTGGAGGCGAGCTCGGCATTGATCGAACAGACCGGCAGCGCCATCGTCCGCCAACTGGCCTTGCAGTTGGCGGGGATCGAGGGCGTGACCGCCAGCATGGCCCATTTGCTGGAAGGGCTGCCCAAGGAGCAGGCGCTGGTGATGGCCACCTTGCCCAAGCTGATCGACCACGAAGGCGACAAGGCGATCGCCGGGGGCGGCATCTGGCCTGAACCCAATGCCTTCACTGCCGGGGTCGAGCGCCGCAGTTTCTTCTGGGCCCGCAGCGACGCCGGGCCCCTGGCGTTCTCCGATGACTACAACGCTGCCGGCAGCGCCGGTTATCACCACGAAGCCTGGTACACCGGCGCGCGCAACAGTGCGCCGGGGCGTTGCCTGTGGTCCGAGGCCTACCAGGACCCGGTGACCCGGGTGCCGATGACTACCTGCAGCGTGCCGTATCGCCAGAATGGCGCCTTCGCCGGGGTCGCCACCATCGACCTGCGCCTGGATGACCTGGCGCGTTTTCTCAAGGAGCAGGGCGCGGTCACCGGCGGTTATGCCTTTGCCCTGGATCAGGCTGGCAATGTGCTGTATTTCCCCGAGGCCCAGGCCAGCGCCGATGGGCAGATGCTCAGCTTCGAGGCCCTGAGCAAACAGCAGCCCTGGCTGCTCCCGGTCGCCGCAGCCCTGGCCAAGGCGGCACCCGCCGGGCAGGTGCGTAGCCTGGATCTGGAGGAGGATGGCCGCTTGCAGGAAGCGGCGCGGGTCAGCCTGTTCAGCATGCCCGGCAGTGGCTGGACCATCGGCCTGGTGACCCCGGAGCAGAAGGTCACCGGCCTGGCCCGGGCCATGACCACCGAGATCCTGCTGTTCCTGTTGCCGTTGCTGGCGCTGCTGTTGTTCTTTGCCTGGCTGGCCGGGCACAAGCTGATTGCCCAACTGGACGAAACCACCCAGCAGATCGATGCGCTGGGCCGTGGCCAGGCCACTGACAATGCCGAGTTGCATGTGGCCCGGGCTGATGAGATTGGTGCCTTGCGTGGCGCGGTGAACCGCTATGCCGGGCAACTGCGGCAGATGCTGCAGAAGATCGCCAGCGAAGCCCAGCAACTGCAGAACGAAGCCGCGCGCCTGGGTGAACTCAGCAGCACCCTGGCCCAGCGCGCCGAGCAGCAACGCCAGGAAAACACCCAGTTGGCCACGGCCATTACCCAGATGTCCTCCAGTGCTCTTGAAGTGGCGCAGAACACCAACAACTGCGCCGACACCGCACGCCAGTCCCTGGTGGTGGTGCAGGACGGTCAGCAGCGGGTGGCGGCCAACAGTCAGTCGATCCAGCAACTGTCCACGGAAATGGCCGAGGCGGCGGCGGTGATCCAGCGTCTGGAGCAGGACAGCCAGCAGGTCGGCGCGGTGCTGGATGTGATCAAGGCCATCTCCGAGCAGACCAACCTGCTGGCCCTCAACGCCGCCATCGAGGCGGCCCGGGCCGGCGAGCAGGGCCGCGGCTTTGCCGTGGTGGCGGATGAAGTGCGGACCCTGGCCGGCCGCACCCAGACCTCGGCCAACGAGATCAGCGGCATGATCAGCGACCTGCAGCAGGCCTCGCGCCAGGCGGTGCAGGCGATCCAGGCCGGTGAATCGCGTACCCGTGAAGCGGTGGGCGAGGCGTCCGGTGCCTCGGATGCGCTGTCGAGCACTGTCACCAGCTTCGACGATATCTCCCAGCGTGCGCAGCAGATTGCCGTGGCCGCGCAGCAGCAGAGCCATGTGACCCAGGAGATCAACGAACTGGCGGTGCGCATCCACGGCATCAGCGAGGACAACGCCCGGGACGCCCAGGCCCTGGACAAGGTCAGCGAGGCCATGCAGGCCCTGTCCGGGCGCTTGTCGCACCTGAGCCAAGGCCACAGCTGAAGGCTCACCCACCCGGGTCGCCGGCGGTCCGGGTGGGTGTCAGCTGCTTCCCCGGGCCGCCGGTGTCGGCCCGATTCAGCCCAGGCTGAGCCGCACCAGCTGAAAGTTCAGCCACAGCCCAAAGGCCACCCAGCCAAAGCCCAGCAGCCCGCGCACCAGCGGTTTGCCCGCGGCCTTGTGCGGCGCGAGAAGGACCGCGATGGCGGCGCCGATCAGCGCACCCGGAAAATCGAACAGGTAGAACAGCCAGCCCATGGTGTCGACCGATGAGTTGATCCACAGGCAGAACAACTGCAGGTGCGCCGCCAGGGCCAGGGCCACGCCGGTGAACAGCGCCGGGGCAGGACGGGTGGCCAGCAGCAGTCCGAGTATCAGCCCCTGGGGTAGCCAATAGGCGGCGAAGTTTTCCCAGAAATAATCCATCGGTTGCCAGGCCCGGACGATTGCCAGGGACAGCCCCCAGAACAGTGCGGCGGCAGCGGGCAGATGATTTGCGGAGAGCAGACGCAAGGTGCGGGAAGGCATGCAGGATCTCGGTAAGGCGACAGGGGATCAACCGTGCTGGCGGTCGGGAGTCATGGCCATCAGCGCGAAGCCCGAGGGGGCGGAATCTAGCACAGGGTGATCGCTGACATGGCGTTACCTGCATGAGTCTGCTGAGGTTCGATGCGCCGCCTGCGCCGACCGGCTGTCAGGGTGGCTCGGCGAGGCTTGTCGGTGGCCGCGGCCGAGCTAGGCTTTGCCTGCACACCCCACCAAGGAGCAGGTCATCGTGAGCACCCTTCGCACGCCTTCCTTAGGCCCGATCGTCGGGCACACCACCGACACTTCCTGCCGTTTATGGATCGCCGCTTCCGACGCCCTAGACGAGAAGGGCGTGGCGGAGGATATCCGCACCATCGGCGTCATTGGCGTGGTCAGCAGTAACGGCCGGGTCGCCGCGGAAAACATCTTCTACTTTCGCTTGCGACGTGAGTACCACCGGACCGGCACCTTCAATCTCGGGGTGGATACCAGCCTGTGGGGCAGCGAGGCCGCGCGCAAGCAGCTCAAGCCCTTTGCGCTGACGCCGGGCACCCGCTACCGGGTGCGCATGGCCTCGCTCAACGTCGATGACGCGGGCAACAACGATGACGAGGTGTCCAGCGAGTCGGTGGTGCAGCGCCTGCCCGAGCCCGGGGCCTGGGCCAATGACCTGAACCGCAGTGGCGCCGACAAGATGTACGTCGAGGCCGAATTCACCACCCGGGCCAGCGCGGTGCCGGGTGAGGCATCAGACCTGAGCTTCCTGCTGGGCTCGTGCCGCTACCCGGGGCTGCTGTGGAAACGCAAGAACTCCGACACGATCTTCGGGCCGATGCTCAGCAAACACGCCGACGCGCAGATGGTGCTGATGGTCGGCGACCAGATCTACGCCGACCTGTTCAACCGCCTGGTGCCGGTGGGGCTGGCGGACACCTTCGAGGAGTTCGAGGAGCGCTACCACAGCGCCTTCGGCTCACCGAACATCCGCCAACTGCTGGCCCACATGCCCACGTACATGATCCTTGATGACCACGAGATCGAGGACAACTGGACCCAGGACCGAATCCGCAAGGACCGTGACAAGCGCCTGCTGTTCAACCTCGCCATGGGCGCCTACATGAGCTACCAGTGGAGCCATGGGCCACGCTTTGCCGACAGCTATGTGCATGGCCGGACCATGACCGGTGACGATCAGTACCTGCAGCAGTTGCAGACCAACCAGCTGTTCTATGACTTTTCCTGTGGCCACTACCCGTTCTTCGTCCTCGACACCCGTACCCAGCGCTTTCTCGACGATGTGCCGGACGCCCTGGACGACAACCACCTGCTGGGCCGCCCCTCACTGCACCGCAGCGAGCCGGGTCAGCTCGACCGGCTGTGTGCCTGGCTGCAGCACATGCAGGAGGATCGGGGCAATGTGCCCAAGTTCGTGGTCACCTCCAGCGTCTTCGTGCCCAATGGCGTGGACACCGTGGGCAGCGACTCTGACGCGGTACGCCACAAGAACGACAGCGACTCCTGGTCGGCTTTCCCCACCACGCGCCGCGCCGTGCTGGAAACCCTGGTCGAGCACCAGGTGCAGAACGTGGTGTTCCTGTCCGGGGACATTCACTGCTCGAACATTTCCCGCTTGCAGTTCAGCGCCGCGGGGCAGGGGCTCAAGTGCTACGCGGTCACCTCGTCGGCGTTCTACTGGCCCTTTCCCTTTGCCGACGGCGATCCGGCCGGGTACGTGCACGACTCGACGGCGCCGCAAACGCCGGACAGCTTTGCGCTCTTCGACGGTACGCAGACCATGGACTACCAGACCTGGGCCTTCACCCAGGCGGACAACTTTGCCCGCCTGGACCTGAAGCCCGATGACGCTCAACTGGTGGTGCAGTTCTACGGTGCCGACGGTGAGCCACTGGTGACCCGCAAGCAGGACGACAGCGTGGACAACCAGCCGCAACGGCTGCGGCTGGAGCCCTGGTAACGGGGCGTTACAGCCCCAGTTCCAGTGCCAGCAGATCCGCCAGGGGCTGGCGCCGGCGGATCAGTTTCGGCTGGCCGTTGGCGAACAGCACTTCCGGCAGCAGCGGCCTGCTGTTGTAGTTGGAGGACATGCTGGCGCCGTAGGCGCCGGTGTCGTGCAGCACCAGCAGGTCGCCGACCCGGGCCTGGGGCAGCAGGCGCGGGGTCAGGCATTCGTCGTCCTGGGTGAAGATGTCACCGGACTCACACAGTGGGCCGCCGACCACGGTCAACTGCTGCGGGCGGTCCACCGCCTGGCCGGCGGCATCCAGCAGGCTCATGCCGTGGTAGGCGCCGTACATGGCCGGGCGCATCAGGTCGTTGAAACCGGTGTCCACCAGCACGAAGTGGTGCTGGCCGGCGCTCTTCACCACCCGCACTTCGCTGACCAGGCAACCGGCCTCGGCCACCAGGAAGCGCCCGGGTTCGATCTCCATGCGCACGCCGTGGCCCAGGTAGGCCTCGATCTCCTGGCGCGCGACCTTCCAGGCATTGGCGTAGCGCTGCACGTCCACCGGGGTGTCGCCGTCGCGGTAAGGGGTGGATAGGCCGCCGCCGATGGAGAAGGCCTCGATGTCGTGGTCCAGGGATTTCACCGCCGCCACCATGGCCGCGCCCACTTGCTCCAGGTGGTCGTAGTCGACCCCGGAACCGATGTGCATGTGCAGGCCCACCAGGTGCAGGCGGTATTGGCGGATCACCGCCAGGGCTTCGCCGACCTGGTCGTGCCAGATGCCGTGCTTGCTGTTCTCGCCGCCGGTGTTGGTCTTGCGGCTGTGGCCGTGGCCGAAGCCCGGGTTGATCCGCAGCCACACCCGGTGTCCCGGGGACTGCTCCCCGAGCTGGCGCAGCATGTCGATGGAGCCGGCGTTGACCTCCACCTGCAGCTCCACCACGCGCTTGAGGGTGGCTTCGTCGAACAGGTCGCAGGTGAAGACGATGCCGGCATCCACCGGGCTGAAGCCGGCCAGCAGGGCGCGCTCGATTTCCCCCAGGGACACCGCGTCGACCCGCACTCCGGCTTCGCCGATCAGGCGCAGCAGGTGCAGGTTGGATGAGGCTTTCTGGGCGTAGCGCACCACGTCGAAGGCCTGCAGTTGGGCGATGCGCGCCTGGATGGTGGCGGCGTCGTAGCACCACAGCGGAGTGCCGTATTGACGGGCGGCGGCGGCGAGTTGAGCGGGGGCGAAGGGAATGGCCATGGCGATTGCAATCTGTGGTCAGTGAGAGTGGTTGCAGCATGCCGAGGATTGGCTATTCAATAAAATATCTATTCTTTGTTGGTCAATTCAGATTTGATATGGATTGATTGATCGAAGGAGCCTCTGTTGATGGACATCTCCCTGCGCCATATCGAAGTCTTCCGCGCCATCATGCAGGCCGGCAGCGTTACCGGCGCCGCGCGCCTGCTGTTTACCTCGCAACCCACGGTCAGCCGCGAACTGGCGCGGTTGGAAAGCCTTTCCGGGCTGCGTCTGTTCGACCGCGAAGGCGGGCGCCTGCTGCCCACCGCCCAGGCCCTGCTGTTGCTGGAGGAAGTGGAGCGGGCCTATGTGGGGCTGGAACGGATCAACAGCGTGGCCCAGTCGATCCGCCGTTTCGAACACGGCCAGTTGAGCCTCAGTTGCCTGCCGTTGTTTTCCCAGACCCTGCTGCCCCGAGTGTGCAAGCGCTTCTTGCAGCAGCATCCGGGGATCGGCCTGAGCATCACCGCTCAGGAGTCGCCGCTGCTGGAAGAGTCCCTCAGCGCCCAGCGCCATGACCTGGGCCTGACCGAAAGCGAGCACCTGCCCCGGGGCACCCAGGGCGAGTTGCTGTTCTGCGCCGACATGGTCTGCATCCTCGCGGACCAGCATCCGTTGCTGGCCAAGCCACGGTTGGGGCTGGAGGATTTTCGCGGCCAGGACTTCATCAACCTCTCGGGCCTGGATATCTACCGGCAGACCCTGGACGAGCATTTTCGCCAGGCCGGGGTCGATCGCCGGGTGGTGGTGGAAACCACCAGCGCCGCCTCGGTGTGCGCCATGGTGCGCCAGCAATTGGGCGTGGCGATCATCAATCCCTTGAGCGCCATGGAGGAAGTCGGACGCGGCCTGGCGATCCGGTCGCTGGCGTTTTCGGTGCCGTACCGGGTGATGCTGATCCGCCCGGACTACCGGCCGTCATCGAGTTTTGTCGAGGGCTTCTGCGAGTCGTTGCGTGAAGAGGCCGGGCAACTGGCCATGGCCTTGCAACAAAGGCTGCAAGCCGTCACCTAGGAATTTCCCTAGGCCGATGGCGAGTATCCCTAGGGAAAAATCGGGATGTTCCGATGGCTGGCGTAGTGTCGTATTGCCATTGTCGATCTTGCATCAGGACCACAATCACTGCGTGTCCGGTGGGGTTCAGGGAATGCTTCAGCGAAGGGCGACAGCCACCTGGAAAGGCCATCTATCGTGCTCAGACATATCGAAGTCAGCCAACTGTGCGTTGGCATGTTTATCCATGAACTCTGCGGTTCCTGGGTCGATCATCCGTTCTGGAAGCGTAGTTTTCTGCTGGAGCGTCCCGAAGACCTGGAGGCGATCCGCGTCTCGCCGATCCACAGCCTGTGGATCGACCTCGACAAAGGGCTGAACGTTGCCGGCGAGCCGGTGCCGGCCTTGCGCATCGTCGAGCCGGCCGAGCCCCCTCGCAAGCCGCTGCGCCGTCCGCTCGTGCCACCCAGGCTGGCGATGAACGATGAATTGCTGCGCGCCGCCGATATCTGCTCACGCTCCAAGGCGGCGGTGGCGCAGATGTTCAGCGAGTTGCGCATGGGCCAGGTGCTCGGCCTGGAACGGGTCGGCGAAATGGTGCTGGAGATCTCCGATTCGCTGATGCGCCATCCCGACGCGCTGATCAGCCTGGCCCGGCTGAAGACGGCCGACGAATACTGCTACCTGCATTCGGTGGCGGTGTGTGCGTTGATGATCGGCCTGGCGCGGCGCCTCGAGCTGCCGCCGCATCTGGTGCAGGAAGCCGGTATTGCCGGGTTGTTGCATGACGTCGGCAAGATGGGGCTGCCCGCGCAGATCCTGGGCAAGACCTCTGCCCTCGATGAGCAGGAGAGGCGGATCTGGTGCGGGCACCCCGAGGCTGGCGGCAAAATGCTCCTCGAATCCCGGCACATCAGCCTGCGGGTGCTGGATGTCTGCCTGCATCACCATGAACGCGCCGACGGCAGCGGTTATCCCCACAAGTTGTGTGGTAGCCAGATCAGCCTGTTCGCGCGAATGGCGGCGGTCTGCGATGTCTACGATTCGAAGACGTCCAGGTGCTCCGGCAAACCGCTCTGGGACCCGGCCGAGGCGATTCGCCAGATGGTCTTGGCGTCCGCCAAGTTCGACCAGAAGGTGTTGCATGCCTTTATCCGGTGCGTCGGCATCTACCCGGTCGGCACCTTGGTGCGTTTGCGCAGCGGACGTCTGGCGGTGGTACTGGAGCAGCATCCCGAGACGTTGCTGATGCCCAAGGTCAAGGTGTTCTACTCGATTGCCCGGCGGATGCCGATCGATCAGCAGGTCGTCGATCTGGCACTGATGGCGCAGGAGGAATCGATTCTGGGGCCTGAGTCGGAGAAGACCTGGGGTTTCAAGAACCTTGAACAATTCTGGACCGCCGGGGCCGTAGGCGAGGGCGGGCAGGCGCATTGACACGCGGCTCGCCGGCAGCCTTGCCGGCGAGCCGGGCCCCGGCTGCCGCCGCCGGGGCCGATTCTCGGGTGCCTCCGGGCACTGCATCAGATTTTTCCTACCCCGGTTCGCAAATCCCTAGTTGCAAATAGGGATGCTCCGATGGGGCGGTTGACATCATTAAGCCATTATCTGTTCCAAGGCGTCGGAAAGATCCGTTTCCGGCGGTTCTGCCCTGCAACACCGGTCTTTCGGTCATGCCCGACCGAAGGGGAAACAGAGCTGACTTGGAGAGACAAGGTGAAAGGACAACAAACTTCCTGCGCCGTGTGCTTGACCCTGGCCCCCGCTGGCGTGAGCGGCCTCTTCGGCGCCATGGCGATTGTCGCCGGTGATCGGTTCGACAGCCTGTCCTGGTGGCTGGTCGCCGGCGCCGTGTTGCTGCTGGCGCTGCTGATGGGGGCCCAGGCCTGGCGTACCCTGCAGGCCGAGCGCGCAGCTCATGGCCTGGCGCTTGAGCAGTGGCAGGCACCCGTGGTGGTCAGCGCCGAAGCGGGCCTGGGTGAGGTCTGCGACAAGGTGCTGCCGATCTGGGGCAACCAGATCGAAACCGCCCGCAGCCTCAGCGAAACCTCGATCTGCCAGCTTAGCCAGCGCTTCGCCAGCCTTTCCGGCGATATCTCGATGTCCGCTTGCAACAGTGCCGGGCAGCAGTCCGGCACCCGCTTGCTGGAGATCCTTGAAGTCGGCCAGCACGACCTCGACTCGATCATGATTGCCCTGCGTGGTGCCTTGTCACGCAAGGAGTCGGAACTCAAGGAGGTCCTGTTGCTGGCCGAGTTCACCTCGCAGTTGCAGGAAATGGCCAAGTTCGTCGGCGACATCGCCCGTCAGACCAATCTGCTGGCTCTCAACGCGGCCATCGAGGCGGCGCGTGCCGGGGACGCCGGACGAGGGTTCGCGGTGGTGGCCGACGAGGTGCGCAAGCTCTCCAGCCTGTCGGGCGAGACCGGCATGAAGATCAGTGAAACCGTGAATACGGTGAATGCGGCGATCTCGCGGACGGTGGATCTGTCGCGCTATCAGGCCCAGCAGGACTCCCAGACCCTGGAACAGTCCGAGCGGGTCGTGGCCCAGGTCATCAAGCACTTTCAGAGCAGCGCGCAGGCCATAGTCGATGCCAGCAACGGGCTGCAGCAACAGAACGAAAAGGTCGCCAGGGAAATCGCCGATGTGCTGGTGGCCCTGCAGTTTCAGGACCGCGTCAGCCAGATCCTGAGTCTGGTCAATCGCGACCTGGACAAGTTGCACGAGCACATGGAGCACCAGCGGCAACAGTCTGCCGCCGGGCAGCCGGTGCAACCGGTCGATGCCCAGGCGTGGCTGGACCAGTTGGCCAGGACCTACACCACGCCTGAACAGCACGCGATCCATCAGGGCAGGTCGGTGGCCCGGTCCGATGCATCCGAGATCACTTTCTTCTAGGGAGAAGCCGCCATGAGCAAAATCATTCTGATCGTCGATGACTCCGCTTCGATCCGCCAGGTCGTGAGCATTACCTTGAAAGGCGCGGGCTACGAAGTGATCGAAGGCTGCGACGGCAAGGACGGCCTGAGCAAGCTCGACGGCCGCAAGATCCACCTCATCGTCAGCGATGTGAACATGCCCAACATGGACGGCCTGAGCTTCGTCAAGGCGGCCAAGGCGCTGCCAGCCTACAAGTTCACCCCGGTGATCATGCTCACCACCGAAGCCGGTGATGCAATGAAACAGCAGGGCCAGGCGGTCGGCGCCAAGGCCTGGATGGTCAAGCCCTTCCAGCCGGCACAGATGCTCAGCGCGGTTGCCAAGTTAATCATGCCTTGAGTCCAACCTGGCCTTTGGCCACGGAGGTTGCCATGCATCACACAACACCCAGTCTGCGGCGGATCCTGGTCCTCGAAGGCCCCTTGACCATCTACACCGCAGCCGAACGCAAGGACCTGCTCCTGGAGCTTTTTCCATTGGCCCGGGAAGTGGAGATGGACCTGGCGAGCGTCGATGAGCTGGACACCGCCGGCCTGCAGCTGCTGGTACTGGCCAAGCAAGAGTCGCTGCGCCAGGGCTGCAGCCTGATCCTGCGCAACCCCAGCAGCGCGGTGATCCAGGCCCTGGACCTGAGCGGCTTGCACGCTTACTTCGAGGCGCCCCAGGGCACCCCGGCAGAGAGGGCATGAGCCATGACTCCGCAGATCAATCTGGATGAAGTGCTGCAGACCTTTGTCGCGGAAAGCCAGGAGCTGTTGCTGCTGATGGAAGACGCGCTGCTGCAGATCGAACAGGCCCCCGATGACATCGATACGATCAACGCGCTGTTTCGTGTCGCACACACCATCAAGGGTTCCGCCGGCCTGTTTGGGCTGACCCCGATCGTAGCCTTTACCCATGTCGCCGAGAGCGTGCTGGACCGGGTGCGCAGCCTGGAACTGCGGATGGACGCCGGCATGAGCGCGCTGTTTCTCGACGTGCGTGATCACCTCAATGAGTTGATCGAGATGCTCGCTGGCCAAGGCAACCTGCAGGCCCTGACGGCCGACCAGGAACACCGTGGCGGCGAGCTGGTGGCCCGGCTCAATGCTTACCTGTCGGGTGCTTCGGGCGCCGACGATGGCGCCGTGGCTGACCTGCACGGTGCCGTGCCTGGCGTGCTGCAAGCGACCGGCCAGCGGCGCTGGCACCTGTCTCTGCGCTTTGCTGCCGATGTGCTGCGCAATGGCATGGATCCGCTATCCGTCCTGCGCTACCTCAACAGTTTTGGACAGATCACCGGAGTCTCTTGCGTCTGCGAGCGGCTGCCGGAGGTGGCGGAGATGGACCCTGAAACCTGTTACCTGGGGTTCGAGCTGGCATTCCTTAGCGACGTGGAACGCTCGACCATTGAGGAGGCATTCGATTTTGTCCGTGAAGACAGTCAGATCAACGTATTGGCCGTGGAATCCGTGCCGCAGGCGTTGCTCGCGCTCAGCGAGCGCCTGGGCGAGGATCCTGCGGGCCTGGCGCAGCGGTTCATCGACTGTGGCTCGCTGACCTGCGAAGCCTGGGCCGCGCTGCTGGCGGCCAAGGCCTGCCAGGAGCAGGCCCCGGCGCCAGCACAACACCCGGCGCTCGCCGATGACGACCTGCCTGCTGCCGTCGAGGCGCCGCGCCACGGCGCCAAGCCCGCCAAGGAGTCGCGGGCCGCCGAGGCCAACCTGATCCGGGTCGATGCCGGCAAGCTCGACCAGCTGATCAACCTGGTGGGCGAACTGATCATCGCCGGGGCCGGGGCCAGCCTGGTGGCCGTGCGCAGCGGCATTGGCGAGATGATCGAGGCCACCAGTTCACTTGGACGCCTGGTGGAGGAGGTTCGCGATTCGGCGCTGACCCTGCGCATGGTGCAGATCGGTGGCACCTTCAATCGTTTCCAGCGGGTGGTGCGCGATGTGTCCAAGGAGCTGGACAAGGACATCGTGCTGCAGGTCAACGGTGGTGAAACCGAGCTGGACAAGACGGTGGTCGAACGCATTGGCGACCCCCTCACGCACCTGGTGCGCAATGCCATGGACCATGGCATCGAGAACGCCAAACTGCGCCGCGAGCGAGGCAAGCCGGTGCAGGGCACGGTCAGGCTCAACGCCTACCACGAAGCCAGCAGCATCGTTATCGAAGTGTGTGATGACGGCGGTGGCCTGAATCCACAACGCATCCTGGCCAAGGCCCGCGAGCGTGGCCTGGTGGCGCCAGGGCAGGAACTCTCGGAGCAGGAAGTGCTGAACCTGATCTTCGAGCCCGGCTTCTCCACCGCCGAGCAGGTCAGCAACCTGTCCGGGCGTGGCGTGGGCATGGACGTGGTGAAGAGAAATATCGTCGCCCTGCGCGGCAGCGTCAGCCTGGAGAGCGTCGAGACGATGGGTACCACGGTGCGTATCCGCCTGCCGCTGACCCTGGCGATCATCGATGGCTTCCTGATCGGCGTGGGCAAGGCGTCGTATGTCGTGCCGCTGGACATGGTCGAGGAGTGCATCGAGCTGCCGTCGGCCGAATGCGTCAGCCAGGGCCATCTGGACATGCGCGGAACGGTGCTGCCGTTGCTGCGCCTGCGGCAGGTGTTTGATGTCGATGAACCGCCCAGCGGCCGTGAAAACATTGTCGTGGTGCATTACGCCGGGGTTCGCGTTGGGTTGGTGGTCGACCAGTTGCTGGGCGAATTCCAGACCGTGATCAAACCCTTGAACAAGTTGTTCGGTACGGCCCATGGATTGGGTGGCTTCACCATTCTGGGAAGCGGCGCCGTCGCGCTGATCCTGGACATTCCCAAACTACTCGGGCAGGTGGCTGGCCAGCAGAAGCTGGGCGCCGAGCTGGCCTTGAACTGACTCAATAAGTTAACTCCCTGGAGTACTGTGTCATGACCGTCAAAAAGAACATCTCGTTGTTGGTCGCTTCCGCTCTGGCAGGCATCCTGATCCTGGCGGTGGTCAGTCTCAATCTGATCGGGCATGTGCGGACCACCGCCAGCTATGCCCAGGTCAACACCTTGCCCAGCATCGTTGTGCTGGACCAGGTGGCCGATTCCCTTAGCAATCTTCGCGCTCAGCAATGGCAGCGGCTGGCCGGGGCCAGCGGTGGCGCCTCGCTGGAAGTGGGACGGGCCCAGGCCACGGTGGTCCAGGCCCTGGACCGCTATCAGAAAGAGCTGCTGTCCGATGATCACGACGCTGGCTTGCTCAACAGCCTGCGCAGCCGTATCGACGACTACAGCCGCAGCCAGGAACGCATCGATGGCCTGCTCCAGGCTGGCGACCAGACGGCGGCGCGTACCCTGCTGCTCGACAGTGAAGCCTTGCGGGCCAAGGTGGTCGCGATCCTGGACGAGATGCGCCAGTACAACCTCGAACTGGGCAGCAAGGGGGCGCTGGTTGCCGCCAGTACCGAGCAATCCGCGCTGTACACCATTGTGCTGGTGGCGTGCGTGACCCTGCTGCTGACGGTGGTCCTTGGCGGACTGCTGGCGCGTGGCCTGCTGCGGACCCTGGGCGGGGAACCGGATGCGGTGCGGGTGCTGGTGGAGCGCATGCTCGCCGGCCAGTTGGAGGTCGCCGAGGGCAGCCCGTCGCAGGAAGGCGTGCTGGGGAAAATGCAGCAATTGAACGCCACCCTGCAGCAGTTGCTCGGCGCCATGAACCACATGTCCGCCGAACACGACAAGGGGGATATCGATGTGCAGATCGACACTAGCCAGTTTGCCGGGCAGTACGGGGTGATGGCGCAAGGCATCAACGGCATGGTCAACGGTCACATCAGCGTGAAGAAACAGGCCATGGCCTGCATCAAGTCGATCAGCGAGGGCGACCTGAGCGCGCCGCTGCAAGCCTTCCCCGGCAAGAAAGCCTTTATCAACCAGACCGTGGAGCAACTGCGCAGCACCCTCCTGGCGCTGATCGATGAAATGGGCCGGATGGCCAGCGAGCATGAAAAAGGCGACATCGATGTGCAGATCGATGCCCCGCGATTCCAGGGCGCCTACCGCCAGATCGCCCAGGGCATCAACGACATGGTCAACGGCCACATCAGCGTGAAAAAACAGGCCATGGCGTGCATCCGGGCGTTCGGTGAAGGTGATCTTTCGGCGCCGCTGGCGCGCTTTCCGGGCAAGAAAGCCTTCATCAACGAGCACATCGAGCAACTGCGCAGCAACATCCAGGCCCTGGTGCAAGACACCCGGATGCTCAGTGACAACGCGCTGATCGGCCAGCTTGAGGCTCGGGCCGACAGCACTCGCCATCAGGGGGATTTCCGCAGCATCGTGGCCGGGATCAACAACACCCTGGACCTGATCGTCGCCCCTCTTACCGAGGCGATGGAGGTGATGGTGGCGCTGTCCAACGGTGACCTGACCCGCAGCGTCAAGGGCGACTACCAGGGCAGCCTGCTGGCCCTGAAAAACGCGGTCAACGACACGGTGGACAAGCTCTCGCGGATTATCGGCGAGGTCCGCAGCTCCGCCGATTCGCTGTCCAGTGCCTCGGAAGAGATTTCCGCCACGGCCCAGAGCATTAGCCAGTCGGCTTCGGTTCAGGCGGCGTCGGTGGAGGAAACCTCGGCGTCCATGGAACAGATGTCGGCTTCGATCGCGCAGAACACGGAAAACGCCAAAGTCACCGACGGCATGGCCGGCAAGGCCACTCAGGAAGCCAGCGAGGGTGGGCAGGCGGTGAAGGACACCGTGGCGGCAATGAAGACCATCGCCGAGAAGATTGGCATCGTCGATTCGATCGCTTACCAGACCAACCTGCTGGCGCTCAACGCAGCGATCGAGGCGGCCCGCGCCGGCGAGCACGGCAAGGGCTTCGCCGTGGTGGCGGCGGAAGTGCGCAAGCTGGCCGAGCGCAGCCAGATAGCGGCGCAGGAGATCGGCCAAGTGGCCAAGAGCAGCGTGGCCCTGGCCGAACGGGCCGGCAGCCTGCTGGATGAAATCGTGCCGTCGATCACCAAAACCTCGGACCTGGTCCAGGAAATCGCCGCGGCTTCCGAGGAACAGTCCATCGGCTCCGAGCAGATCAACAGCGCCATGTCGCAGATGAGCCAGATCACCCAGCAGAACGCCTCGGCCTCCGAGGAACTGGCGGCCACCGCCGAGGAGATGAGCAGCCAGGCCGAGCAACTGCAGGAACTCATGGGCTTCTTCACTCTGCAAGGTGGTGCAGCGATGGCCCTGGTGCCGCGCAGTTCGGCCAGCCAGGCGGCGCAAGACAATGACCTGGTCCACGGCGGCTTTGTCCGTTTCGGGAGTTGAGCCATGGACGCCGCCATCGACGACCTCCTGCGAGGGCCGGCACAAGCCGCCCTGGAACTGGAGCCGGCGCAGTGCCTGACCCTGGCCGCAGCTGCGGAGATCTTCGCCATCGACACCCAGTGTGTCCGGGAGATCATCGAGTACAGCCAGGTGACCCGGGTGCCGATGATGCCGGACTTTATCTGTGGGGTGATCAACCTGCGTGGCGCCGTGGTGCCGGTGATCGACCTGCAGGCGCGTTTCGGCAAGGGCCGGGCCAGCCTGGGCCAGCGAACCTGCATCGTGATTCTGGAGGTGGCCGGCGAGCAGGAGTCCCAGGTGCTGGGCCTTGTTGTGGACTCGGTCAATGAGGTGATCGAGATCGAGTCGGCGGACATCAAGCCGGCTCCGGTGATCGGCAATCGGATTCGCGCGGACTTCATTCGCGGCATGGTCAAGGTTCGCGGTCAGTTCCTGACACTGCTGCAAATGGACCGGGTCCTGTGCGTCAGCGAGATAGTCGCGCTGGTCCACTGAGGCGGCCGGCCAGGGGCCTGGAACATGGGGTATTGAGGAGGGTGGCGCGCCGTGCCACCCGTTTCACCGATCTTCTCGAGGTGTCAGACATGTCCGAGTCAACTGCGCTATTGCGAGCGTCCAGCGGTTCTTTGCCCAGTCAGTACCTGACGTTCAGCCTGGGCCAGGAAATGTTCGCCGTCGGCACGCTGTGCGTGCGCGAGATCATCGAATACGGCGCGATCACCGCGCTGCCGCTGGCGCCACGGTGCATTCGCGGGGTGACCAACCTGCGCGGGGCGGCCATCCCGGTGCTGGACCTGGGCTTGCGCTTCGGTGGCAGCGCGACGCTGGAGACGCCGCGCACCTGCATCATCATGCTGGAGGTGGCGGGGGCCACCGAGACCGGGCTGGTGGGCATCATCGTCGATGCGGTCAGTGAGGTGCTGGAGATCTCGGCGCAGCAGATCGAGCCGGCCCCGACCCTCCATGGCCGGCTGAGCCCGGCGTTCATGCTGGGGATCGGCAAGGTCAATGGTGGCTTCGTGATGTTGCTGGACATCGCGCAGGTACTCACCGCCGACGATCTGTCGACCTTGACCGAGCCGCTGGCGGGGGTGGCGTCATGAACGTCATTCTTTCCGACGGCGAGTTCCAGCAGTTTCGCGCCATGATCCGCGACGTGGCCGGCATCAGCATGTCCGACGCCAAGAAGCAGCTGGTCAGCGGTCGCCTGGCCAAGCGCCTGCAGTTCTTCAAGCTGAGCAGCTATGGCGGTTATTACCGGCTGCTGATGAAGGACAAGACGGAGCTGCAGGTGGCGGTGGATCTGCTCACCACCAACGAGACCTACTTTTTCCGTGAACCCAAGCATTTCGACTTCCTGCAGCAGGAAGTGCTGCCTGAACTGCGGGGCAACGGCCCGGTGCGGATCTGGAGCGGCGCCTGTTCGACCGGAGAGGAGCCCTACACCCTGGCGATGATCCTGGGCAGCAGTCTGGGCGCGCGTCCCTGGGAGATCCTGGCGTCGGACATCAGCAGCCGGGTACTCGACAAAGCGCGCAGCGGGCGCTACCCGCTGGACGCGATCAAGGGTATTCCGCAGGCGCTGCTCAATCGCTTCTGTCTCAAGGGGGTGGGCAGCAATCACGGAATCTTCATCATCGAGCCGAGTCTGGCCTCGCGGATCAGTTTCATGCCGATCAACCTCAACAATCCATTGCCGGCGGTGGGGCTGTTCGACGTGATCTTCCTGCGCAATGTGATGATCTATTTCGACAACCAGACCAAGACTCAAGTGGTGCAGCGGCTCCTCGGCCACCTCAGGCCGGGAGGGTACTTTGTCATCAGCCATTCGGAGAGCCTCAATGGAATCACCGACGAGCTTCAGTTGGTCCGCCCCTCCATCTACCGCAAGCCCGCTGCCTGAGGAGCCGCTCCCACAGTTCCTGCTCCCGGGTGAGGTGGTCTTCGGCGGGCGCAAGTTGCGCTTGCACACCCTGCTGGGGTCCTGCGTGGCGCTGGTGTTCTGGGACCCGAAGCGGCTGCTGGGTGGGATGTGCCATTTCATGTTGCCGCAGCGCCGACGGCGGCCGGCGGCTGTTCTGGATGGCCGCTACGCGGTCGAGGCGTTGGAGTTGATGTTTGCCGCCATGTACCGGGCCGGGGTGTCGCCGCAACAGTTCAGGGTGGGCATGTTCGGCGGTGGCAACATGTTTCCCGAGGCGCAGAGCGGTCACCAGGCCCATGTCGGCTTGCAGAATCTCAGCGCGGCGCAGCGGCTGATTCAGCTCAACGGCCTGCGTTGCGATGTCCGCCATGTGGGCGGCTGGGGCTATCGCAACCTGGTGTTCGAGGTCGGCAACGGGCGTTTGCAACTCAACCACATGGACTCGCTGCAGAGTCCAGGCCAGCTTCCCGAGAGTAACGGACTATGACCACTATCAATGTACTGATCGTCGACGACTCGGCTGTCGTGCGTCAGGTGCTGTCGGCGACCCTGGGCCAGGCCAGTGACATCCAGGTCATGGGGGCGGCGGCCGATCCGGTGTTTGCCATGGAGAAAATGAACAAGCAGTGGCCGGATGTGATCGTGCTGGACGTGGAAATGCCACGCATGGATGGCATCACCTTTCTGAAGAAACTCATGGCCGAGCGGCCAACGCCGGTGGTGATCTGCTCGACCCTCACCGAAAAGGGCGCCAAGACCACCCTGCAGGCCCTGACGGCCGGGGCTGTGAGCATCGTGACCAAGCCCCAGTCCAATCTGCGGCAGTTTCTCTGCGACAGCGCCGATGAGTTGATCCAGGCCGTGCGGGCCGCGGCCCGCGCCAACCTGAAGCGTGTGATGAACCTGTCGGCGTCCCGCGAGGCCCCGGCGCCGCGGGTTGAGGTCCAGGTGCTGCCCGGCGGCAGCGCCATGGCCCGGACCACCGAGAGCATCGTCGCCATCGGCACTTCCACCGGCGGCACCCAGGCCCTGGAACTGGTGCTCAGGGACCTGCCGCGGGTGTGTCCGGGAATCGTCATCGTCCAGCACATGCCGGAGAAGTTCACCGCGGCCTTTGCCGAGCGCCTCAACCAGATCTGTGCGATCGAGGTGCGCGAGGCCCGGCACGGCGACCGGGTCATGCCCGGGCGGGCGCTGATTGCCCCGGGGGGACGGCATATGCTGCTCAAGCGCAATGGCGCGCAGTATCAGGTGGACATCGTCGAGGGCCCTCCGGTCAACCGGCACCGGCCCTCGGTGGACGTGCTGTTGCGCTCGGTGGCCCGGGTCGCCGGCGCTAACGCCCTGGGCATCATCATGACCGGTATGGGCGACGACGGCGCCCGCGGCTTGAAGGAGATGCGCGATGCCGGGGCCCGGACGCTGGGTCAGGACGAGTTTTCCTGCGTGGTCTATGGCATGCCCCGGGAAGCCGTCAAACTCGGGGCGGTGGAGCGTGAGCTGCCGCTGGAACAGCTTGCGGCGGCGATCCTCGGCACGCCGGGCCTGCACCGCTGAAGGCCCGGGTCGCGCGGAGCCAGGGCGTCAGACCAGCCCCTGGCTGAGGGCGTAGCGCACCAGGTCGGTGCTGCTGCTGAAGCTCATCTTTTCCATCAGGTGGGTCTTGTGGGTACTCACGGTCTTGTTGCTGATCACCAATTGTTCGGCGATCTGATTGACGCTCAGCCCCTGGGCGAGCATCCGCAGGATCTGGAACTCCCGGGCAGACAGGGTCTGCGACGGGCTGTCGGGGGCCAGCCCACTGTTCTGCAGGGCAATCTGCTCGGCCAGGACCGGGTCCAGATAGCGGCCACCGGCGCTGACCTTGCGAATCGCCGCCAGCAGGGTTTCCGGGTCGCGGTCCTTGGTCATGTAGCCTGAGGCGCCGGCGCGTAGCGCCCGCTGGGCGATGTGCGCTTCGTTGTGCATGCTCAGGATCAGCATCGGCAGCTTGGGGTAATGGGCGTGAACCCGGCCGATCAGGTCTTCGCCGCTGCTGCCTGGCATGGTCATGTCCAGCAACAGCAGGTCCACGGTGGTCTGACGCAACAGCTCCAGTACCTGGGCGCCGTTTTCCGCCTCGGCCACGACTTCGAAATCCTTGACCAGTGCGAACAGCTGCTTGAGCCCTTCGCGCATGATCCTGTGGTCGTCCGCCACCAGCAGTCGAATCATGGTGCCTCCTTGTTCGGGGTGGGAACCCGCAGATGTACCTGGGTGCCGTTCCCGGCCAGGCTGGTTATGGTGGTGACGCCGCCCAGCGTCAGGCCGCGTTCGCGCATGCCCAGCAGGCCCAGGGTCTTGCCGGATTGCTGACGTTGATCGAAGCCCTTGCCGTTGTCGGTAATTTCCAAAGTCCAATGCTCCTGAGTCTGCTCGAAGCGGATTTTCACCCGGCTGGCCTGAGCATGCCGGGCGATATTGGTCAGCGATTCCTGGGCGATGCGAAACGCCGCTGTGGCGCTGGCGTCATCGAGTCTGAGGGGGTGGCTGGGGATCTGCAGTTCGCAGGCGATCGACCATTGCCGGCGGAACTCATCGGCAAGCCATTCCAGGGCCGCCGCCAGCCCCATGTTGAGGATCGACGGGCGCAGGCTGGTGGCGACGTTGCGTACCACCTGAACGGTCTGGTCGATCAGTTGCAGCAGCGGCCCGATCTGTTGCGCAAGCTCTGGCAGTTGTTCCCCATACTTGAACCGCAGCAGTGACGTGCCCATGCGAATGGCCGACAGGTGCTGGCCCAGTTCGTCATGGATTTCCTGGGCAATCAGTTTGCGTTCTTCTTCACGAGCGCTTTCACGGCTGGACATCAGGTTGCGCAACTGGTTGTTCAGCGATGCCAGGCGCTGCTGCGCCACCCGCAACTGGGAGATGTCGCGGACCATGGCCAGCACGGTGACGATCCGCTTCTGCGCGTCGGTCTCCGGGACCAGGCTGATGTGGTAGGCCCGAGGCAGGCGCTGCGTGTCGCTGAACAGGTATTCGTGTTCTTGTGGCTGGCCGGTTTCCGCGGCCAGGATGACGGCGGCCTGAAACAGCTCCGATTGCAGGCCTGCGGGCAGTACCTGCTTGAGTTCCTTGTGCAGGACATCGGCCTTGGACTGGTTCAGCCATTTCTCCAGGGCCGGGTTGATGAACAGCAGTTCGGCCTTGGGACTGAGGCGGGCGATACCGTCGGGGGAGTTCTCCACCAGGGCGCCAATCTCATGCTGGCGTTCGCGCTCCTTGCGTTGCACCTCTCGCAGGTCGGTGATGTCCCTGGCAATGCACACCAGGCGATGCATCTGACCACTGGCATTGCCGATCGGGATCAGGTTGAGGTGGATGAACAGCGAACGATCGTCACAGGGCAGGTGTGCGTCCAGTTCGATGGGCGCGGCCACGGCGATGCAGTGTTGGCAGATAGCCTCGACCACCTGTGCAGCCGGGGTTGCGATCATCTGTTCCAGAGGCTGGCCGATCAGTTCCATATGGGGCTTGCCGAGCCGCTTGCAGAGCATCGGGTTGGCTTCCAGGCAATGCAGCTGCGAGCTCGCACCGATGGACAGCAGGCACATCATGTCCTGGGAGTAGTCGAACACTTCGCGATAGCGACGCTCGCTCTGGGCCAGGCTCTCCAGGGCCGAGTTGCGTTGCCAGGCTACCGCCGCGATATGGCTGACGACCTGCGCCTGCTGGATGTCCTGCTCGCTCATGCTAGACGCGACGTTGCTGAACAGGGCAATCGCGCCCACCACGGCACCGGCGCTGTTGACCACCGGTTCCAGCCAACAACTGTGGTAACCGCAGAGCAGGGCGGGTGGCTGGATGTGTAGCATGCTAGCGTCGCTGCGCAGGTCGTTGAGCATTCGGCGCTGGTTGAAATACTCGGGGTATTGGTGGACATCCAGAGCCAGGCAGTCCTGCAGCGATGTCAGGTCCGGGGGCGGTATTTCGTGCTCTTCGGCGCCGGTGCCGGGGGTGAGCGATATCACATTGCGGTGCTCGGGCACCAGGGCGTCCAGGTAGGCGCCCAGAGGGGGCACGATGTCGGCGAGGGAGCCGCCGGTCGCCATGTTCTGGAACACCACCGAGCGGGCCTGCTCCGCCTGCTCGAGGCGCTTGCGCTGGCTGATGTCCTGCGCGCTGACCAGGATCCCGCAGACGTTTGCGGCCTGGTCGTATTCGGGAACCAGATTGCACATGAAGTCGATGCTGCGCCCGGAGAGCGGATCTCGGCAGGTCTGCAGCAGCGTCGTGGCCTGGCCGCTGGCCATGACCTGTTGCAGTTGGGCGACGTAGTCCGGGTGGTGCTTGCTGTCCGGGGCGGGAAACCCTCGGGTCTGTTCGAACTCGTGGTTGGCGTAGATCTGCTGACCGTCCCGGTTGTAGCGCACGATGATGTTCTGCGTGCTCTGCGCCAGGGTCCGGTACTTCTGTTCGGTGTTCAGCAGCGCCTGGCGCAGGGAGTGGTTCTCGCTGATGTCTTCCAGCTGGGAGACGTAATAGAGCGGCCGGCCGTCATCGCGGCGGACTACACCAAGCGTCAACCGGGCCCAGAGCACGCTGCCGTTCTTGCGGATGTAGCGCTTTTCCAGGGTTAGCCTGGAGGTTTGGCCGTGCAGCAGTTCCGGCAGTCCCTCTCGACCGGCCAGGACGTCATCGGGGTGGGTCAGGGACTGGAAAGAGGTCTGGCACAATTCTGCTTCCGAATAGCCAAGCATCTGGCAGATCATCGGGTTGGCCGCGATCCACTCGCCGCTGATGCGCAACAGCGCCAGGCCGGTCCCGGCGCAGTGGAAGGCCAGGCGAAAGTCTTCCTCCAGGGGCAGGGGGGCGCCACTGGCGAGAGCGCGCAGCTTGAGCAGCACCACCGGGTGCCTGGCCGAACTCTCCAGTTCGACGTGCAATGGGCCGCCAATCCGACCCTGGCAGCGCCAGCTGCACTGTCCCGTCTGGCGGGCCTGGAGCAGGTGGTCGTCCAGAATCTGCAGGGGCATCTGCAGGCAGGCCGCCAGGTCCGAGCTGTTTCTGGGGCTATCGGAGTCGAGCAGTGCGCAGGCTGCAGCGTCCAGGGTCAGAACAAGGCCGCTGGGGTCCAGTACCACGATGCCCGTCGCGGGATTGGCGGCGGGCTGTGGCGTGACATTGGCTAAGGCTGGGTCCATTCCGGTCCGCTCCTGGCTCCATGGCAGCAGCATAGCGCAAGAGTTATCGACTGCCGGGCGTTCCTGACTATAGTTTCAGGGCCTTCTGTTACGTCGCGGCAGCCTGAACCTTGCGCTTGCGCAAGTGCCCGGTTTCCGCAGGGCGCAAAGGCGAGTGGACGAAGCCGTTGCATAGGGAGTGTTGGCCGATGTTCTCCAAACTCAGGGCCGAAAGCGCGATCGTCATCATCGACGATGTTCCCGCCAACCTGTATTTGCTGGACTCCTGTCTACGCGCGCTCGGTTTAAGCAACATTCACACCTTTATCGATTCGGCCCAGGGGCTGGAGTGGTTGTTGGAACATCCCTGGGAATTGCTGCTACTGGACTTGCAGATGCCGCCTCCCGATGGCTTCGAGATTCTCGACAGCTTGCAGTCGCGCAACCGCAGCGAGTCCCAGGTGGTCATGGTGACGGGGTCGAAAGACGCGCAAAATCGGCGAAAATGCCTAGAAAAAGGCGCCAATGATTTTATTTCCAAACCCATCGACTTGCCCGAGGTCCTGCTTCGGGTGCGCAACTGCCTGGAGTCGTCGCAAGCGGCCCGCCTGTTGCGCCAGGCCAATGCCGACTTGGAGCACAAGGTTGAACTGCGCACCGTGCAACTGGAGGCCAGCCGCAAGTCGCTGGTCAACTGCCTGAGCCGGGTGGCCGGGTATCGGGAATGGCATTCCCGGGAGCTGGTCGAGCGTATTGGTGAGTCGTCGGCCAGGCTGGCCGAGGCGATCGGTATGCCGGGAGGATGGTGTGAGCGGATACGCCTGGCGGCGCCCTTGCGCGATCTCGGCAAGATTGGCATTGACGATGCCTTGCTGCATGCGACTCGTCCCTTGACGCCCGAGGAGCATCGACAGGTGCAGGCGCACACCAGGCGGGGGTACGAGATTCTGCTTGATCACAACGGCTCGCCACTGACCGACATGGCCGCGGAGATAGCCCTGGCCCATCACGAATGCTGGGATGGCAGTGGTTATCCGGCGGGCTTGAAGCGCGAGGAGATTGCCCTCAGTGCCCGAATCGTGGCCATTTGCGATGCCTATCACACCTTGACCACCCCGGGCCCTGGTCGAGCAGCCCGGAGTCGGCAGCATGTCCTGGGCTATATCCGCGAGCAGATGGGCATTGCTTTCGACCCGCAGCTGGCGAGTTGCTTCTGCAACTTGCTGGACGGCGCAGAACCTTGATCCGGCGCTGGGCGACACGCCGCTCCCTTCACCCCGGGCGCCAGCTTGCCTGCTAAAGCGTTCTGGCGAACGCCTTGGGGTTGTAGGAGGGATGTTGGTGGGAGGGCCCGTGCAGGTCACGGGCCGCAACCTTAGCGTTCGATGGCCAGTGCCACGCCCTGGCCGCCGCCGATGCACAGGGTCGCCAGGCCTTTCTTGGCATCGCGCTTGAGCATTTCATGCAGCAGGGTCACCAGCACCCGGCAGCCCGAAGCGCCGATCGGGTGGCCGATGGCAATCGCGCCGCCGTTGACGTTGACCTTGCTCGCATCCCAGCCAAGCTCCTTGCCCACCGACAGCGATTGCGCGGCGAAGGCCTCGTTGGCTTCGATCAGGTCCAGTTGGTCCAGGGTCCAGCCGGCCTTGTCCAGGCAGCGGCGGGGGGCCGACACCGGGCCGATGCCCATGATCGCCGGGGCGGCCCCGGCGTTGGCGGAGGCGGCGATCCTGGCCAGCACTGGCAGGCCCAGGGCCCGGGCCTTGCTGGCGCTCATCAGTATCACTGCGGCGGCGCCATCGTTCAGCGACGAGGCGTTGCCGGCGGTCACGCTGCCGTCTTTCTTGAACGCCGGCTTGAGCTTGGCCAGGGCTTCGGCAGTGGTGCCGTGGCGCGGTTGCTCGTCGGTGGCAAAGCTCAGTGGCTCGCCCTTGCGCTGGGGAATCTGGATCGGGGTGATCTCGTCGACAAAACGCCCGGCCTCGATCGCCGCCACGGCCTTCTGCTGGGAGGCGGCGGCGAAGGCGTCCTGGGCTTCACGGCTGATGCCGTACTTGTCCACCAGGTTCTCGGCGGTGATGCCCATGTGGTAGTCGTTGAAGGCGTCCCACAGGCCGTCGCTGATCATGGTGTCGATCATCTGGCTGTGGCCCATGCGCAGGCCGGTGCGGGCCCCGGGCAGCACGTAGTTGGACAGGCTCATGTTTTCCTGGCCGCCGGCGATGATCACCTCGGCATCGCCGCAGCGGATGGCCTGGGCGCCCAGGTGCAAGGCCTTGAGGCCCGAGCCGCAGACCTTGTTCAGGGTCATGGCCGGCACCGCGTGGGGCAGGCCGGCCTTGATTGCCGCTTGGCGGGCGGGGTTCTGCCCGGCGCCGGCGGTGAGCACCTGGCCCATGATCACTTCGTCGACCTGGGCCGGGTCGATGCCGGTCTGGGCCAACAGTTGGCGGATCACCGCGGCGCCCAGGTCGACGGCGGGAATGCCCGCCAGCGAGCCCTGGAAACTGCCCACGGCGGTACGGGTGGCGGCAACGATAACGACGTCTTGCATGATGGGGCTCCTTAAGCGAACTGCATTTCAGGCACGTGGTCCGGCACGATCAGCTTGCCGGCGGTCTTGCTGACGATTTCCTCGACGCTGACCCCGGGGGCGCGTTCCTTGAGGATGAAGGCGCCGTTCTCGATCTCCAGGTAGGCGAGGTCCGTGAGCACGCGCTTGATGCACTGGGCGCCGGTCAGCGGCAGGCTGCAGCGGTTCAGCAGTTTGGATTCGCCGTCTTTCGAGGCGTGGGTCATGGTCACGATGATGTTCTCGGCACCGGCCACCAGGTCCATGGCGCCACCCATGCCCTTGACCAGCTTGCCGGGGATCATCCACGAGGCGATGTTGCCCTGCACGTCCACCTCGAAGGCACCAAGCACGGTGAGGTCGATGTGGCCGCCGCGGATCATCGCGAAGGATTCGGCGGAGGAAAAGATCGAGGCGCCGATGCGCGCGGTGACCGTCTGCTTGCCGGCGTTGATCATGTCGGCGTCGACCTGGTCTTCGGTAGGGAAGGCGCCCATGCCCAGCAGGCCGTTTTCCGATTGCAGCATGACTTCCATGCCGTCGGGGATGTAGTTGGCCACCAGGGTCGGGATGCCGATGCCGAGGTTGACGTAGAAGCCGTCCTGCAGTTCGCGGGCGACGCGCTGAGCCATTTGTTCGCGGGTAAGAGCCATGTTGGTTGTCCTTATTAGTCGGGCTGGGGAAGGGCGATCACTTGCGCACGGTGCGCTGTTCGATGCGCTTCTCGAAGGTGCCGCAGATGACCCGGTCGACGTAGATGCCGGGGGTGTGGATCTGCGTCGGGTCCAGCTCGCCCGGCTCGACGATCTCTTCCACTTCGACCACAGTGATCTTGCCGGCAGTGGCGGCCAGGGGGTTGAAGTTCTGCGCGGTGTGGCGATAGATCACGTTGCCGAAATGGTCGGCCTTCCAGCCCTTGACGATGGCGAAGTCGCCGGTGATGGACTCTTCCATCAGGTAGGTGCGGCCCTTGAATTCGCGGGTTTCCTTGCCGTCGGCCACCGGGGTGCCGACGCCGGTGGCGGTGAAGAAGGCCGGGATCCCGGCGCCGCCGGCGCGCATTTTTTCCGCCAGGGTGCCTTGAGGGGTCAGCACCACTTCGATCTCGCCGCTGAGCAGTTGCTTCTCGAACAGGGCGTTTTCACCGACGTAAGAGGCGACCACCTTGCTGATCTGGCGGTCCTCCAGCAGCACCCCCAGGCCGAAACCGTCGACCCCGCAGTTGTTCGACACCACCGTCAGGTCGCGAGTGCCGCGACGCTTGATCTCGGCGATCAGGTTCTCGGGGATACCGCACAGGCCGAAGCCGCCGGCGATCACGGTCATGCCGTCTTGCAGACCTTCCAGGGCTTCCTCGTAGGACGCCACACGCTTATCGAAACCTGCCATTTGCACCATCCTCTTTCTTGTTCGTTGGCGGCTGGCCAGCCGTTTGCGGATCAGTGTTGCGCTGCTTGATTGATTTGTTAAGTTGATTTTTAAGGTTGATTGATTGGAAAAGCAGCACAATGAGCTGCAAGCTGCAAGCTGCAAGCTGCAAGCTGCAAGCTGCAAGCTGCAAGCTGCAAGCTCCAGGCTACAAGCTTGCGGCTTGAAGCTTATAGCTTGCCGCTGCTCTTCTGAGGATGAGAGATGACGGTTAAACAGATTCGGGCCTTTTTGGCGGTGGCCCACAGTTTGAGTTTTGCCCTGGCCTGCGAGCGGCTGCATCTGTCGCAGTCGGCCTTGAGCCTGACCATCAAGGCTCTGGAGGAGGGCTTGGGTGGGCGCCTGTTCACGCGCAATACGCGCAATGTGGCCCTGACTCCGGAGGGCGAGGCCCTGTTGCCGCTGGCGCGACGTTTGATCGCCGATTGGGACAACGCCGAGGATGAGCTGCGCCAGCGTTTCACCCTGCAGCGCGGGCGGGTCACGGTGGCGGCCATGCCGTCCTTTGCCGGCAATCTGCTGCCGCCGATTCTCAAGCACTTTCGCGCGCGCTATCCCCAGGTCAACGTCACGGTCAACGACGTGGTCAACGAGCAGGTGCTGGAAATGGTCCGTGACCGCGAGGTGGAACTGGGGGTGGCGTTCGAGCCTCAGGACAGTACCTCCCTGGTGTTTACTCCGCTGTACATCGACCGCTTCGTGGCCGTGGTGGCCAAGGATTCGCCCCTGGCGCAGCGCAGTCGCATCGACTGGCAGTCGCTGTTGCAGGAGCCCTTCATCACCCTGCAGCGGCCCTCCACGGTGCGGGTGATGCTGGAGGACCATTTGCGAGCCCGGGGCGTGCAGTTGCCGGTGGAATTCGAAAGCCATCAGTTGGCGACGGTGGGGCGCATGGTCGCCAGCGGCCTGGGGGTCAGTGCGGTGCCGGCTTTGTGTGCCCGGCATATGCGTGAGCTGGGCGGGCACTGCTTGATCCTCGACGAGCCGGTGGTGGAGCGGGCCATAGGCGTCTTGACCAAGCCGGGGGACGAGCTGTCGACCGCGGCCCAGGCGCTGTTCGACATCCTGCGCGAGGAAAACCTCGGCCAGCGCGTGGCCATGCTTTGAGGCTTAGCGCAGCAGGCGCTCGGCCAGCAGCGGCAGCAGTTGGTCGCAGGGCTCGCCCAGCTTGAGGCTCAACAGATCATCGGCGCGGGTCTTGCCGAAGTTGATGGCCAGCAGCGGCTTGCCCTGTTCGGCCACGGCGCGACACAGGCGCAAGGCCGAATACGCCATCAGCGACGACCCCACCACCAACAGGCCGGCGGCCTCGTGCACCGCATTCAAGGCCCGGGCGGCGGTGATCTGGGCCACGTTCTCGCCGAAGAACACCACATCGGGCTTGAGCCGCTCGCCGTTGCAGTAGGGGCAGCGAGGTACCTGGAAGCGTGCTTCGAAGGCCGGGTCCAGCAGGGTATCGCCATCCGGAGCCTGCACCGCCTCGACGCCGGCCAGGTACGGATTGAGCGCCTGCAACTGCTGCTGGATGGCATCGCGCTGGCTGCGTTGCCCGCAGTCCAGGCACAGCACCCGGTGCAGGCTGCCGTGCAGTTCGATGACGTCCAGGCTGCCGGCCTGATCGTGCAGAGCGTCGACATTCTGGGTGATCACCCCGGCGATGCTTCCCGCCGCCTGCAACTGCACCAAGGCCTGATGCGCGGCGTTGGGCCGGGCCTGGCGGATGCGCGGCCAGCCAAGCATGGCCCGGGCCCAGTAGCGGCGGCGGGCTTCGGCTTGAGCGAGGAATTCCTGGTACATCATCGGCTGCTTGCCGCGGCGCACGCCGTCGCTGTCGCGGTAGTCGGGGATGCCCGAGGGGGTGCTGATGCCAGCCCCCGTGAGGACCATGAACGGCTTGCCGTGCATGGCGGCGGCCAGTCGTTCGAGCGGCGGGGTGGTGGGTCGGTCGATCATGGGGCGGCGCTCGTCTGCAGAGGGGACGGCTATCAGGAATAGACGCAAAACCCCGGGGATGCCAGGGTTTTGCGTCGCCCACCGGGCGCTCGCAGCGGTGCGGGCCAAGCTACAGGCGGAACACGCTCACCTGCTGCTCCAGGTTCTGCGCCAGTTGCTGCAGGGAGCGGGCAGTCTCGGTGGTTTCTTCCACGGCCTGGCTGTTCTGCTGGGACATCTGGGCGATGCGCTCGACGTTGCGCGCCACGTCCTGGCTGGCGGCGGTCTGCTCGCGCAGGGCCAGGGAGATCTGATCCACCACTTGCACCACGTTGCCGGACGAAGTGCGGATACTGACGATGGCCTCACCGGCCTGCTGGGCCAGTTCGACGCCGTTCTTCACCTGATTGACCCCCACATCCATGCTGCTGACCGCTTCCCGGGTGCCTTGCTGGATCTTGCCGACCATCTCGGTGATTTCCTGGGTCGAGTTGGCGGTGCGCTGGGCCAGCAGGCGCACTTCGTCGGCCACCACGGCGAAGCCGCGCCCCTGTTCCCCGGCCCGGGCGGCTTCGATGGCGGCGTTCAGGGCCAGCAGGTTGGTCTGCTCGGCAATGCCCTTGATCACCCCGACGATGCTGGAGATCTGCTCGGCGTGCTGGCCCAGCTCACCGATCTGGGTGGCCGAGGCCTGCACGGTTTCAGCGATCAGGCGCATGCTGCCCAGGGTGTCCTGGATCACGCTGCCGCCTTCCTCGGACTGGCGCCCGGACTCGCTGGACAGGGCGTGGGCATCCCCGGCGTTGTCCGCCACGTGGTTGATGCTTACGGTCAGCTCTTCCACCGTGGCGGCCATGGAGGAGGCCGAGTGGGACTGTTCCTGGGCCGAGGCCGAGAGCTGCAGCGAGGCACTGGAAATGCTCTGCGAGGCACTGACCAGTTGGTCGGCTCCCTGCTTGATCTGACTGATCATGGTCCGCAGGCGCTCCTGCATGGCGGCGAAGGCCTGCAGCAGGTTGCTCACCTCATCACGGCCGCTGGTGCTGATGCTGCTGTCGAGACGGCCGGCGGCGATGGCCTTGGCCACGTCCACGGCCTGGCGTATGCGCCCGACCAGGGTGCTGGACAGCGACCAGGCCACCAGCATCGCCAGCAGCGCCGCCAGCAGGCCGCCGCCGATCAGGATCGCCAGGGCCGAGGCCTTGGCGTCGTCCATGGCCTGGCTGCGGGCGTCCTGCAGGCTTATTTCCGCTGTGCGCAATTCACCGGTGAGCTGGCGCATGGCGTCCATCTTGGCCTTGTCGCGACCGGCGCCGATCTGTTCGGCCATGGCGGCGGCCGGCTGGCTGCCGGCATTGATTGCCCGGCGCAGGGCCAGGTTGGCCTGGACATCGTCGCGCAGCCACTGATCATGCAGGACCTTGAGTCGTTCCAGGCGCGCCTGTTGCTCGGGATTGTCGGCGGTGCTGTTCTTGATCCGGGCGTAGTCCTCGGCAAAGGCTTTCTCGCCTTGCTCCAGGGGTTCGAGGAAGCTGTCGCGGCCGGTCAGGGCATAGCCGCGCATGCCGGTCTCGACATTGATCAGGCTGCGCAGCAGGGCGTCGGACTGGCTCAGGACTTCGTAGCTGTGGATGTTGCTTTTGACGCTCGTGCTGACCTGATCGAAGCCGCGCAGGGCCGCCAGCACCAGCAGCAGGAGGATCAGCAGGACGACGCCGAAACCGGCATAGAGCTTTTGCGAAATGCTCAGATTGGAAAACATAGGAAGGACCGCTCCTAAACCGTTGACTGAATGCTTCACAGGGCTGTGTCTCGACGAGGCAGCGTGATAGCTCAATGATGCTCAAATGACATCAACGGTCCGACTTTTCCTGTACAAAAAAAGTTTCATGTACAAGAAAATATTTTTGCAGGGCTTGTAGAGGGGGGCATCGAGCGTCACCCGAAAGGGCGCCGCTCGATGCTCGGCAGGAGTCAGCTGGAATGGGCGTTGCTGTCGTCCTCGGGCTCGACGCTCTCGGTCTGCCCTGGCAACTCGGTAATCACGCTGAAATCGCTGACTTCCACCGCGCCCAAGCCATAGCCCAGCAGGTGGAAGGAGAAGGCCTTGCGGGTTTGCGGATTATCGAAGCTGAAGTCCATCTGCAGCGGCTGGTCGGGCGTCACCAGCATTTCTTCCGGCAGGCCCAGGGGCACATCCTGCTCCAGCTCCTTGCCCTTGAGCAGGATGTAGGCGTTCTGCTGCGGGTCGGCGGAGCGCACGGTGAAGCGCACCCGGGTCTGCGAGCCCTTGGGCATTTCCAGGTACTGGGCACCGATCAGGTTGTCGGCCCAGTCGTCGTTGATCTGCGCCTTGAGCGGGATGATCGCCGGGCTGCCGAACTGATAGTGCTGGTTCAGCGGCGATTGCAGCAGGCTGCGGTCCAGGTGCGTGGCCCGGGCGCTGATCTGCCGGGCCCGCTGACCGCCGTACTGGCCCTGCAGGCTGGCGCTGTCGGCGATGAAGCCGGCGCTTGAGTAGTAGCGGCAGCGCTGCTGGAAGTCGCACTCGGTGAAGGTGCCCTGGCCATCGTGGTAGCGCAGCTTGCCGTTGGTGTAGGACATGATTTCCCGGCCCTGGGCGTAATCGCGAAACAGCGAACGGCCACTGAGGCTGGCGGGCACCGGCAGGCCGAAGTAGTCCAGCACCGAGGCGCTGAGGTCGACGTGGCCGTAGGTCCCGGACTTGAGGTGGGGCAGCAGCGCCTGGTCCGGGGCCAGCATCAGGTTGAAGCCCCAGGACGAGGCCAGGCGCACGCCGTCGATGCCGTGGGACTCATCGGAGGTGATGATCACCAGGGTGTCCTTGAGCACGCCCTTGCGCTCCAGGCCTGTGAGGAACTGGTCGATGGCGTCGTCCAGGTAGCCGACCGCCGCCTGCTTGGGCGTGTCATAGCGCTCCAGGTAGTCCTCGGGGGCCGAATAGGGCTGGTGGGTGCCGACGGTCAGCAGGGTGAGCATCCATGGCTGTTTTTTCTTCTTCAGCTGATCCACGTAGCTCAGCGCGCCTTCGAAGAAGGCCTTGTCGTCCTTGCCCCAGGGGAATTCCAGGTAGTTGTCGTTCTTGAACCACTCCAGGCCATGGGTCACATCAAAGCCGATGTGCGGCATGATCTTGTCCTTGGCCATGAAGCGCAGGCCGGCGCCCTGCAGGTAGTGGGTGTCGAAGCCGAACTTGTGCATCTGCGCCGGCAGGCAGGCCTGGTTGCGCTGGCTCTGGGTGAGCATCTCGACGCCCTTGGGGGTGCCGTTGTCGAGCTTGTCGTAGTCGCCGCAGAGCATGGCGTACAGGCCACGGATGGTCTGGTGGCTGTGCAGCACGTAGTCCGGAGTGTTCATGCCGCGCTCGGCCCAGGCGCTGAGCTTGGGCATCAGGTCTTCCTGGTAGCGGCTGTGCAGGGCCTCGCGGTTGGTGCGGATATAAGCCCCGGGAATGCCTTCCAAGGTGATCAGCAGCACGTTGCGCGCGCGACCGGCGCTGGGCAGCAGGGGTTGGCCTTCAAGGTCCAGCCGGGTCAGGCCGGCCATCACCGGCGGCACGTCGGCGACATCGCCTTGCAGCCAGTCTTCGATGCGCATCTGCGCCTGGCCGGTGGCGGTGGCCAGGGCCTGGTGGGGCAGGTTGAACTGCTGCCACTGATCGGCTTCGCTGGGCTTCAGGTACTGGGCGGTGCCATGGGCCAGCAGCAGTCCCAGCGGCAGGGCCCACAGCGCCCGTGGCAGGGCCGGGAGTCGCACCCCGCGACTGCTGCGCTGGACCACCAGCCACAGCACCAGCCCCAGCAGCAGGGCCAGGCCCAGCTCGGGGTGGGTCAGGCCGCCGCCGGTGGAGTTGCCGACAAATTGCGGGTCCACCAGGTAATGCAGGTCGGCGAGGTTGGGCATGCGCCCCACGGCGCTTACCAGTTCGGCACTGACCAGGGTCAACAGCGCCCAGACCAGCAGCACTGGCAGCGCCAGCCACCAGCGGCGGCGATACAGCAGCAGGGTCAGCAGGCTGGCGCTGGCCAGGTCCGAGAGATAGCCCAGCGGGTGGGACCAGCCCAGGGCCAGGCGCGCACCCATCGGCACCAGCAACAGCAGGCCGAACAAGGTGCACAGGGGAGCAAGAGGGTGTTGTAGGCAACGACGGATCAACTTCACAAATAACCTGCCTGTCATCAAAGCTTCACGCAAATGTGCGCAATGGTAACAAGAGCGACAGGTAAGACGTTTCTTATTAGTGGGGGGAATTTATTTTCCGGCAGCCTGAGAATTGGTCCGGAGAGGCTCAAGACTGAGCTGAAGGCCCGTATTCAGGTGTCTTATTGCGGCTGCGGAAGAGTCTGATGGTGGCGGGATTTACTATTTCAGGGTGTTAAAAAGGCGCCGTCTACGGATCAGCTCAGAAGCGCAGGCGCCCGCATGGGCGATGCAAGGCTGCGGACCCGTTCGCCGGCAAGCTGGCTCCCACGGGGGGTGATTGGAGACGCTGTGTAGGAGCTGGCTTGCCAGCGAAGACGGCCGCATGGGCGATGCAAGACTTGCGGGCCCGTTTGCTTAGGGTCAGACCGCAGTGCCGAAGACGCTGCCCACGGCGGCGGTGAGGCCCATGGCCAGGGCGCCCCAGAGGGTCACGCGCCAGGCGCCTGGTATCACCCGGGCGCCGCCGGCGTTGGCCGCCACCGCCCCCAGGCCGCCGAGGAACACCAGGGACATGCCGGCAATCCACGGCACCACGCTGTGTGTCGGGGCGATGAAGGTCACCGCCAGGGGCAGCGCCGCGCCCACCACGAAGCTCGCCGCCGAGGCCAGGGCCGCCTGCAGCGGGTTGGCCGCCAGGGCTTCGCTGATGCCCAGTTCGTCGCGGGCGTGAGCCCCCAATGCGTCGTGGGCCATCAGTTGCACCGCCACCTGGCGGGCCAGTTCCGGGTTGACGCCGCGGCTCTGGTAGATGTGCGCCAGTTCGTTGAGTTCGGCCTGGTGATCGCTGGCCAGTTCGGCGCGTTCCCGGGCCAGGTCGGCCTGTTCGGTGTCGGCCTGGGAATGCACCGAAACGTATTCTCCGGCGGCCATGGACATGGCCCCCGCCACCAGCCCGGCCATGCCGGTGACCAGCAGCGTGCCGTGGCTGGCGCTGGCCGCGGCCACGCCGATCAGCAGGCTGGCGGTGGAGACAATGCCATCGTTGGCCCCCAGGACGGCGGCGCGCAGCCAGCCAATACGGTCGTTACGGTGCAGTTCGCGGTGTCGGTGCATGAATTTCATCGGCAATGGACTCAGGTGGATAGCGTTGAACAATTCCTCGGGTGGGCCCAGGCTTCAGCGGGCCTCGATGTCGGCCTGCAACTGCCCACCCACAATAGACACTTCTCGCAACTGCCCGGCGTCGCGGATCACGAACAAGGCATCCATGCCGCGTTCCTGGGCCAGCCGTGGCCCTTCGACTTCGCCCAGTACCAGCAGCGCGGTGGCCCAGGCATCGGCCAGCATGCAGCTGCCGGCGACTACGCTGACCGAGGCCAGACGGTTGCGCAGGGGCGCGCCAGTGCCCGGGTCCAGGGTATGAGCGTAGGACTGTCCGGCGATCTCCACCCACTGGCGGTAGTCGCCGGAGGTGGCAATGGCCGCGTCTTCCAGCTCCATCACCCCCATGACCTGGCGTTCGCCGCGCAGGGGTTTTTCAACGGCCACGCTCCAGGGCTGCCCTCCGGGTTTGCGGCCGCGGGCGCGCATTTCGCCGTCGATCCCCACCAGATAGTCGCGGATGCCCGCGGCTTCCAGGGCCCGGGCCAGTTCATCGACGCCAAAGCCCTTGGCGATGCCGTTGAGGTCCAGGCGCAGCTTGCCGCGCTTGCGCAGGCGGTGGCGCCTGGGTTCCAGCACCAGGGCGCTGCCGGCGCAGTGGCGGGGCTGGTGGCCCAGTTCACCCAAGGCCGCAGGTTCCAGGGTCCGTGGCGTGGGGCCAAAGCCCCAGCTACGGACCAGATCGCCCACGCCAATCTCGAAGGCCCCGCGCGATTGCTCGCTGACCCTTAGCGCCGTGCTGATGACCTGCATCAGCTCCCGCGGCACGCTGATCCAGCGATGCTGGGGCGCCGCGTTGAGGCGGTTGAGATCGGACTCGGGGTTCCACCCCGACATCTGCTGCTCGACCCGCGCCACGGCCTGGGCCAGGCGCTCGTCGAGGTCCTGGGTGGCAAAGCCCGGGGCGGCGTAGAACAGTGCGCTGTAGCGGCTGCCCATGGTCGGGCCGTTGAGGCTGTAGCGCTGCAGTGCGGCGGTTTCAGTAGACATCTTCACGGTAACGTCCTTGGGCCTTGAGGGTCAGTACGCTGAGGTTGAGTGGTGCCAGCACTTCGTCCAGGGCCAGCATCACGCCCTTGGCCATTTCGCGGCTGCCGCAGACCAGCACCTGGGCGCCTTTTTCCACCAGCCGGCGCAGGGCCAGGGCATCGGCCAGCAGCCGGTCCTGCACGTAGCCGCGCTCCTGGACCTGGGAGAAGGCCGCGCGCAGGGCGGTCAGGCGCCGGTCGGCGAGATAGCCCTTGAGTTCCGGCTCGTAGAGAAAATCCGAGGCCGGGTGGCGCCCGCCCCAATACAGGTGCATCGGCTGCCGGGCCCGGTTGCCGCGGATGAATCCCGCCAGGGGACCGATGCCGGTGCCGGCGCCAATCAGGATCACCGGCTGCGCGCCCTGCGCCGGACGAAACTGCGGGTTGGGCTGGATGAACCCGGTGATCCGCGCGCCCGCTTGCAGCTCATGGAGAAAGCCCGAGCACAGGCCGCCCGGGTGCTTGCGCACGCAGATCTCCAGCACGCCGTCGGCGCTGCTGCTGGCCAGGGAGTAGAAGCGTGGCCGGGTCGTGCCGGGGGGCTGGATGCCCACCAGATCGCCGGCCTGGAACTCGGGCAGGTCCCGCTCGCTGCCGTCGGCTGCCTTGAAGCGCAGGATTCGCGTGGGTGCCTGGACCTGATCGCCATACGCCACCGATTCCACCAGTTGCCACTCGTGGCGGGGCAGGGCATGGGCCTGATGCAGCAGGTCCAGGGGCAGGCCCAGGGCGTGTCCCAGGGCCTGGCCCCAGCGCTGGAACTCCTGGGGCGACTGGCAATGGATGGTTTCCAGGGGCAGCAGGCACTGCGCAGTGTCGGCGGCCAGGGCGTTCTGCACCTGTTCGGCAAAGCCGCAGAAACGCGGGAACTGCCGGTCGCCAAAGCCCAGCACGGCGTATTGCAGGTCGGGCGCCAGCGGCTGCTGTTGCAGGCGCGCGAGGAAGGCGCTGGCCGAGGCCGGGGCATCGCCGTCGCCGTGGGTCGACGTCAGAATCAGCAGGTGACGCGCCTTGGGGTAGTCAGCGCGCAGCTGGTTCATCGGCGCGCTGTGGACCTTGCGTCCTGCCGACACCAGGGCCTGCTGCAGGGTCCGGGCAAAGCCCCAGGTGCTGTTGCTCTCGCTGCCCACCAGGATCACGCAGTCGGCGGCGTCGGCCGGGCTGTTGTCGTCGATCGCCACGGCGTCGCGACGCCGGCGCCACCACAGCCACAGGCCGGTCAGGCTCATCAGGGGCACCCCAAGAGCGCTTGCGCCCAGCAGCAGGCCCAGCCACCACAAGCCTTCGCCGGTGTGCAGTTGATAGATGAACCCGGAGAGCTGCTGTATCGCGCTTTCGGGCTGGAAGGCCAGCAGGGCGCCGCTGGCCGGATCGACATAACCTTCGCCGCTGCGGGTGTGCAGGCTGTACAGGTCCTGCGGGTTGTCGGGGGCGGGGTAGACCAGCTCGCGCAGATCCTTCAGATCCACCCCTTGCAAGGCCGAGAGATTCGCTACCGGCAAGGCCGGGCCGGCGCTAATCGGGGCCGGCAGCGCAGGCGGGCTCTGCCCGTCGTCGGCGATCAGGCCCAAGGTGCCGGCCGACAGGTACAGCCCGCTCAGGGCCGACAGCAGCAGGCCAAGGATCGTCAGGCGCCCCACCTCGGCGTGCCAGCGCTGGCTGAAATTGCCGCGCAAGGGCCGCAGCAGCTTGCCCCAGCCGCCGGCGCGGCGGGCCAGCAGTACGGCGCCGGACGCCGACAGCAAGAGCAGCGCCAGGGCGCCCAGGGCCGATACGACCTGGCCTGGGGTGTCGAGAAACAGCGAGCGGTGCAGTTCCTTGACCCAACGGGTGAAGGCCGAGGGCGTATAGGGCGCCAGCACCGCGCCGGTGCGTGGATCGACGCTGCTGGCCAGGGTCTGGCCATTTTCCCGGTGGTAGACGATCAGCGTGCCCGAGGGCGTGCGACGAATCTGTTCGACCCCGCTGAGCTGGCCGGCCACGCGCCCGGCCAACTGCGCCACGCTGACTGCAGTTGTCGCAGGTGGCGCCTGCAGGTGTTCCAGGGCCGGGTTAAGCGCCAGGGTCGCGCCGCTGATGGCCAGCAGCATCACCAGCAGGGCGGCCAGCAGTCCGGGGATCGAGTGCAACGAGCGCAACATGGTCGGGCCTCCTCGGGGCGCGGGGCTTACAGGTCGTAGCGCAGGGACTGCACATAGGTGCCGCCGCTGGCGGGCTGGCCGCTGCCCTTGAGAGTCAGGGGCAGGACCACGTCGGCGCGAACGTCGCGCTGGTCTTCCACGGCGCTGTCGATACGGATCTGGTACCCGGCGTCGATCAGGCTGTCCGCCAGGTCGGCGCTGACCTTCAGGGTCTCGCCGCTGCCGACGCTGGCGCCGGTGACGCCGTCGTACTGAGCGGCGGCCGCGCCGCCACCTCGGGCCCAGTCCGCCAGGTGCTTGTAGTACTTGGCTTTCTTGCCAGCGACCCACAGGGTCTTCTGGTAGGCGCCGCTGGCGTCGGTGAGGTAGATCGCCAGGTAAGCGCCATTGCCGCTGTAGGGCTTGAGCTGGGTGGTCAGGGTCACTTCACGGGCCTGGGCCAGTGTTGGCAGGGCCAAGGCGGTGGCGAGGCAACCGGCGATGAGGAACTTGTGCATGGGGTGCTCCCTTTCGGTGAATGTGGCTGCAGCCTGGGCCGTCTAGCTGACAGCAACCTGAAGGCCGGGAAAAAACTTCAGGCCACGGCGCTCTTGGCGACCTGCGCTTTTGCTGATCTGCCTCGCATCGCGCCGGCGCGACAGTGGCTACCCTGATCAGGCTGGCGGCTTCTTCAGATTCCCGTCAGGTTCAGCGGTTAAGGTGCGGCACCACACAGGTCACAGGAGAGCGTCGATGCGGGTGTTATTGGTCGAGGATGCGACAGGGCTGGGGGACGCGGTGCGTGAGCAGATTGCCGACGATGGCCACGCCGTGGATTGGGTGCAGCGCCTGGAGCAGGCCCGGGCCAGCGTCGCCTGCACGCCCTATGACCTGATCCTGCTGGACCTGATGTTGCCCGACGGACGCGGCCTGGAATTCCTGCGCCAGCGCCGCAGCGCCGGAGACGTGACCCCGGTGATCATCCTCACCGCCCAGGACCAGATATCCGAGCGCATCGCCGGGCTCAATGCCGGCGCCGACGACTACCTGGTCAAGCCTTTCGACCTGTTCGAGCTGTCGGCGCGGGTCGCTGCGGTGGCCCGGCGCTACAGCGGCAACCCCAATCCGCAGATCCGCCTCGGCGAGCTGCAAGTGGACCTGAACGCTCGCACTGTGCAGCGCGACGGCAGCATCATCGACCTCACAGCGCGGGAATGGGCGGTGTTCGAAGCCTTTGTCCAGCGCCCCAGCGCGTTGCTTTCCAAGTCCCAGCTGGAGGAACGGCTGTATGCCTTCGGCGCGGAAATCGAGAGCAACACCATCGAGGTCTACATCAGCCGCCTGCGCAAGAAGCTCGGCCGCGAGCTGATTGAAACCGTGCGTGGCATGGGCTACCGGCTGATGCCGGCATGAAGCGTCCGATCAGCCTGCAAAAACGCCTGAGCCTGGGCCTGACCCTGGGCATGACCCTGCTCTGGCTCGGGGCCACCGCCGGCACCTGGCTGGTGGTCCAGCACGAGCTGGACGAAACCTTCGACAGTGCCCTGGAAGCCACCGCCCAGCGCATCCTGCCCCTGGCCGCGCTGGAGATCGGCAACCGTCGCGGGCCGCGCCGGGCGCGGCACGTGGCGACCCTGAAGATGGACAGCGAATACCTGACCTACCTGGTGCGTGACGCCGACGGGCGGATCCTCATGCGCTCCCACGATGCCAAACTGAAGATCTTCAGCCACCGGCCGACTCCGGGCTTCACCACCACCGACAAATACCGCCTGTACAGCGCCAGCATCGAAAACGATTCGATCGTCATCGAAATCGCCGAGCCCCTGGCTCATCGCCGCGAAGCCTCGCGGGAGGCCTTGCTGGCCCTGTTGCTGCCCTTGCTCGGGCTGATTCCCATCAGCCTGCTGGGCACCTGGCTGTTCGTGCGCCTGAGCCTGCGCAGCGTGCTGGCTTACCGCCGGGCCGTGGAAGCGCGGGGCGTGGGTGACCTGTCGCCGATCCAGGTGGCGCGCCTGCCGGCGGAAATCGATCCCTTGGCCGAAGCGGTCAATCACCTGCTGGAGCGCTTGCGCAAAGCCCTGGAGGCGGAGCGCAGCTTCACCGCCAACAGCGCCCATGAACTGCGCACGCCCCTGGCCGCGACCCTGGCGCAGATCCAGCGCCTGCGCCAGGAAGCCCCAGAGGGGCCGTTGCAGGTACGCGCGACGAAGATTGAGAACGCCCTTCGCGAACTGGCCAGGCTTTCGGAAAAGCTCATGCAACTGGCCAAGGCCGAAGGTGGCGGGCTGCTCTCGCAAAGCCCCGAGGACCTGATTCCGTTGCTGGCCCATGGCGTGGAGGAGTGGAATCGCGGCGCGGCGGCGCGGATCCGCCTGCAGTTGCCGGAGGCGGCCCGGGTGTGCACCGCCATCGATCCGGACGCCTTTGGCATCCTGCTGCGCAACCTGATCGAGAACGCCCTGAAGTATGGCGATCCGGCGCAGCCGGTGGATGTCAGCCTCAGCACCGACGGCTGCTTGCGGGTGATCAACGGCGGGCCAGCGGGGCCGGCGGACGTACTGCAACGCCTGACCGAACGTTTTGTGCGTGGCAACAGCGAAACCAGCGGTTCGGGCCTGGGTTTGGCGATTGCCCAGAGCATCGTCCACGGCGTGGGCGGCCAGTTGCACCTGGCCTCACCGGCCAGCGGCCGTGACGATGGCTTTGAAGTGCGCGTGCAATTTCCCCAGCAGACACCAACCCAACCGTAGGAGCTGGCTTGCCAGCGAAGGCGCCGGTTGGGGCGGTGCAAGGCTTGCGGGCCCATTCGCCGGCAAGCCGGCTCCTACGTCATGTTGTGCGGTTGGGGGGATGCGGGGTCATTCGCCGCGGATGTATTGCTCCAGCTGGCGGATCAGGTCGGCCTGTTCGGCAATCGCTTCCTTGACCAGGTCGCCGATCGACAGCAAGCCCAGCAACTGGCCGTTCTCCACCACCGGCAGGTGGCGCAGGTGGTGGTCGGTCATGATGCTCATGCAGGTTTCCACGTTCTGGTGCGAGTCCACGGTGATCACCGGCGAGCTCATGATGGCGCTGACCGGGGTGCCGACCGAGGAGCGCCCGTGCAGCACCAGCTTGCGTGCATAGTCGCGCTCGCTGATGACCCCGACCACCGTGCCGTTCTCCATCACCGGCAAGGCGCCGACGTTCTTTTCCGCCATCAGCATCAGCGCTTCCAGGACCATCTGGTGCGGGGCGATGGTGTGCACTTGCTGGTTGTGCTTGGCCTTGAGTTTCAGCAGTTCTGCGACGCTTTTCATGGGGCGCTCCGGGTGTTCTACGTGGGGCGGCGATGCGCTGCCCTGAGGGTTTCTAAAGAATCGTAGAGACTCGCCCAACCGGCAAGGCTGAAAACGGCAGATAAACGGCGAAAAACGTCAGCCCGGGGATTTTTTTTCATCACGGCCCCGATAAGGGGGCCGCGGCCATCAGTGGAAGCGTTGCAGGGAGAAACTCCCCAGGTCGATCTCGCTGCGGCCGTCCACCTGCAACTGGGCCAGGGCTTCGCCAATCGCCGCCGAGTGCTTGAAGCCATGGCCGGAGCAGGCGCTGACCACGGTGACGTTGGCCAAGTGCGGATGGCGGTCGATGATGAAGCCCGAATCCGGGGTCACGGTGTAGGCGCAGACGCTGGCTTTCACCAGCTCCGGCGCCAGCCCGGCCATGTGCGGGGCCACCAGCTCGTGGAACAGGCACTGGGCGTCGGCGAGGCTGGGCTGGCGATCGAGGCTGTCCGGTTGACTGCTGGCGCTGTACTGCTCGGTGGCGATTTTCACGCTGCCTTCGCCAGCAATCGGCGGGAAGCCATAGCAGGTGTCGACATCGCCGGCGCTGTGGAGGATGAAACTCGGCGAGCGGGCCGGGTAGTGTCGGGGCTCATCGAGGCGGAACCAGTACAGCTGCTGGCGACAGACCCGCAGCAGGGCGTCGAAGGGCGCCCCGAGCAACTGCGCCGACCACATGCCGGCGCTGACGATCACCTGCCGGGCGCGCAGCCGCGAACCGGAGCTGATGACGTCCACCCCTTCGGCGTCGGACTTGAGTTCCAGCACGGTCTGGCCGGTGATCAGGGTCGCCCCCAGTTGCCGGGCCCGGGTCAATTGCGCATCGATGCAGCGTTCCGGGCGGACAAAACCGCCGCCGGGTTCGAAGTAGCCCCGGGCGCTGTCATCCAATGGCGCGAACTGTGGGAAGCGCTGACGAATGTCGGCAGCATCGAGCACTTCATGCTCGATGCCGTAGTGCCGGGCCAGGGCGATGCTGTTGTCGGTGAAGTCCCGGTCCTGCGCCGGGCGCTGCGGGTCGGTGCTGGCGGTCATCACCAGCACCCCGCACTGCTCGAACAGCGCCACGTCCAGTTCGCCTTCCAGCTCGCGCCAGATCTGCTGCGAACGGATCGCCAGGGGCACATAGGCCGCACCTTCGCCCACCGCCTGGCGGGTGATGCGGGTGTCGCCGTGGCTGGAGCCCTGGTCGTGGGGCGGGGCGAAGCGGTCGATGCCCGCCACCTTGACCCCGCGCTTGGCCAGTTGATAGAGGGTGGCGGCGCCCATGGCGCCCAGGCCCAGGACGACAACATCGAAATCGGGTGTCTGCACGGCAAGATCCTTGAAAAGTGAAGGCTCAGCGACGGTTGAGAGTGGCCAGGGTCATGGGCGCGATGATCCGGTGGAACGGCGCCACCGGCAGCATGTACAGGCGCCCCAGGCGGTTGTGCGGATGCACCACGGTGCTCAGCACCACCGGGCGCTGGCCCTCGGCGGTCAGGGGCTGGAGGTTGAGCGACAGGTGCACGTCCAGGTGCTTGTCGCGGTCCACCACCAGCACTTCGTCGGGGCTCTGGGACACCAGGGTGAAGATGCCCACCCGATCGCCGGGCTGGTAATCCGCGTCGGGGCGCGACAGGTCGATGCGGGTCAGGCGCCCCAGGTCCTTGAGGCCGAACAACTGCACCACGCGGTTGCGCAGGCCCATCAGGCGGTCGATCCAGGGCGGGGTCTGGCTCATCAGGTTCAGCAGGTGGCGCATGGCGCTGCGTTCGGGATCCTCGGCCAGGGTGCGGCGACAGTCGATGAAGGTCGCCCCCGCGGCCAGGGCGGCGATGCTGGAGTCGTGGGGTAATGGGCAGGCGTGTACGGCGGACTTCATCGGTGCAGCTCCCTGAAAGAGGGTGGCCTCGGCTTCATGCCGATCAGCCACGCCATTGGCGGCAAGAAAATAACACTTCTTGGGGGGGAACGGCCTGCGGCGGCGGGGAACGCAAAAAAGGCGCCCGAAGGCGCCAAGGATTCACCCCAACCGAGGGAGCCGGGTGAAGCCGTTCGCAGAAGTGTCGCGGTGGTAAGGCGCGACGTGAACGGAAAAAGGGCCGCCGTGCCCGCCAGCGGCGGGCACCTTGCATCATTTGCCGAGCTTGATCCTGGTCCAGCCGCGGTTCATCACGCGCTGGATGGCAATCGGCTGGTCCGGCACCGCGTAGAGGGTGGCCAGCACTTCCTGGGGCGGGTAGGACGCCGGGTCATTGCGGATCGCTTCGTCCACCAGCGGCGTGGCTGCGGCGTTGGCGTTGCTGTAGCCGAGGCTGTTGGTGACCTCGGCGATGATGTCTGCGCGCATCAGGAAGTTCATGAACAGGTAGGCGTTGTCGACGTTGGTGGCGTCCTTGGGGATGGCCATCATGTCGTAGAAGCTGCCGGCGCCTTCCTTGGGAATGCTGAACGCGACCTTCTCCTTGTTGCCGGCCTCTTCGGCGCGGGAACGGGCTTGCAGTACGTCGCCGGAGTAGCCCACGGCCACGCAGATGTTGCCGTTGGCCAGGTCCGAGATGTACTTGGAGGAATGGAAGTAGGTCACCGAAGGCCGGATCTTCATGAACAGTTCCTGGGCTTCGAGGATCTGCGCCTTGTCCTTGCTGGTCACCGGGTAGCCCAGGTAGTGCAGGGCGGCGGGGAGCATTTCGGTGGGCGAGTCGAGGAAGCTGATGCCACAGGCCTTGAGCTTCTCGGCGTTCTCGGGTTTGAACAGCAGGTCCCAGGAATTGGTCGGGGCGTCGCTGCCCAGGGCCGCCTTGACCTTGTCCGGGTTGTAGCCGATGCCGATCGAACCCCACATGTAGGGGAAGGCATGGGCGTTGCCCGGGTCGCTGGCGGAGGCGTTTTTCAGCAGTACCGGGTTGAGGTTCTTCCAGTTGGGCAGCTTGGACTTGTCCAGTTCCTGGTAGACCCCGGCCTTGATCTGCTTGGCCAGGAAGCTGTTGGACGGCACCACGATGTCGTAGCCGGACTTGCCGGTGAGCAGGCGCGCTTCCAGGGTTTCGTTGCTGTCGAAGACGTCGTAGGTGACATGGATGCCGGTTTCGGCCTCGAACTTCTTCAGGGTGTCCGGGGCGATGTAGTCCGACCAGTTGTAGACGCGCAGCACTTTGTCGTTGGCTTGAGCGCCGGTCACCATCGCGCCCATCAAGGACACCGAGAGCAGGGTTTTGGCGAACAGTGTCCTGCCAGGCATTTTCATTACTACAACTCCATTTCTTATTGTGCAGATTGCTGCGTGTGCAAGGTGGTTATCGGGGTGGAGGCTTTCGCGAGCAAGCTCGCTCCTACAGAGACAGCGCAAATCCTGTAGGAGCCAGCTGGCTGGCGAAGAGGCCGTCAGGCCGTTGCCGGCGCGGGTACCGCAGGTTTCTTTGCCGCCGGTGGCTGCCAGGATTCGTTGGCGGTGAAGTCCATGGCTTCCTGGATCGCCCGCTTGCGGGCGGCTTCGGCGCGACGGCCGAAGTACCAGACCAGGAAGGTCACCAGGGACACCGCCAGCAGGATCAGGCTGGCCACGGCGTTGATTTCCGGTTTGACCCCCAGGCGCACCGCCGAGAACACTTCCATCGGCAAGGTGGTGGAGCCCGGGCCGGAAACGAAGCTGGCCAGCACCAGGTCATCCAGGGACAGGGCGAAGGACATCATGCCGCCGGCCGCCAGCGAGGGCGCGATCATCGGGATGGTGATCAGGAAGAACACCTTGAACGGGCGCGCTCCCAGGTCCATGGCCGCTTCCTCGATGGACAGGTCCAGCTCCCGCAGGCGCGCGGAGACTACCACGGCGACGTAGGCGGCGCAGAATGTGGTGTGGGCGATCCAGATGGTGACGATCCCGCGTTCCATCGGCCAGCCGATCAATTGCGCCATCGCCACGAACAGCAGCAACAGCGACAGACCGGTGATCACCTCGGGCATCACCAGCGGCGCGGTGACCAGGCCACCGAACAGCGTGCGGCCCTTGAAGCGGGTGACCCGGGTCAGCACGAAGGCCGCCAGGGTGCCCAGCGCTACCGCGGCAATCGCGGTGTAGCAGGCGATCTCCAGGGAACGCATCACCGAGCCCATCAACTGCTGGTTGTCCAGCAGGCCGACGTACCACTTGATCGACCAGCCGCCCCAGACCGTCACCAGCTTGGAGGCGTTGAACGAGTAGATCACCAGGATCAGCATCGGCAGGTAGATGAACAGCAGCCCCAGCACCAGCATCAGTTTGGAAAATTCGAAGCGTTTCATGCCCGTGCCTCCATCTCTTTGGCCTGGCTGCGGTTGAACAGCAGGATCGGGATAATCAGGATCGCCAGCATCACCACCGCCAGGGCCGAGGCCACCGGCCAGTCACGGTTGTTGAAGAATTCCTGCCACAGCACGCGGCCGATCATCAGGGTTTCCGGGCCGCCCAGGAGTTCCGGAATCACGAACTCGCCGACCACCGGAATGAACACCAGCATGCAGCCGGCAATGATGCCGTTCTTGGCCAGGGGCACGGTGATCTTCCAGAAGTTGTTGAAGTTGCTCGAACCCAGGTCCGACGCGGCCTCCAGCAGGCTCTGGTCGTGCTTGACCAGGTTGGCGTACAGCGGCAGCACCATGAACGGCAGGTAGGCGTAGACCACGCCGATATAGACCGCGGTGTTGGTGTTGAGGATTTCCAGCGGCTGGCTGATCAGCCCGGTCCATAGCAGGAAGCTGTTGAGCAGGCCGTTGTTGCTGAGGATGCCCATCCAGGCATAGACGCGGATCAGGATCGCGGTCCAGGTCGGCATCATGATCAGCAGCAGCAAGACGTTCTGCGCTTCCTTGCTGGCCTTGGAGATGGCGTAGGCCATGGGGAAACCCACCACCAGGCACATCAGGGTGCTGAGCAGCGCCACCTTCAGCGAACCCAGGTAGGCCGAGAAGTACAGCTCGTCGCCGGCCAGCATGGCGTAGTTGCCCAGGTTCAGCAGCAGCTGGAATTTCTGCTCGGCGTAGCTGTAGATCTCCGAGTAGGGCGGGATTGCCAGGGCCGCTTCCGAGAAGCTGATCTTCATCACCAAAAAGAACGGCAGCATGAAGAACAGGAACAGCCAGAGGAAAGGAACGCCGATCACCAGCTTGCGACCGCTGGGCAGCATGCGGAACAGTTTCTGATTGAAAGTGCTCATGCTCGAAGTCCTCATGCCCGCAGCACCACGCCGCTGTCGTCTTCCCACCAGACGAAGACTTCGTCGTCCCAGGTCGGCCGCGCGCCACGGCGCTCGGCGTTGGCCATGAACGACTGGACGATCTTGCCGCCAGGCAGCTCGACGTAGAACACCGAGTGGCCGCCCAGGTAGGCGATGTCGTGCACCTTGCCCCTGGACCAGTTGTAGCGGGCGTCGGGCTTGAGGGTGGTGACCAGCATCTTTTCCGGGCGGATGGCGTAGGTCACCGACTTGTCCTGCACCGAGGTGCTGACCCCGTGGCCGACGTAGATCTGCTGCTCAAGGTCCGGGCAGTCGATGATGGCGTAGCCTTCCAGGTCTTCGGTGACGGTGCCGTCGAAGGCGTTGACGTTGCCGATGAACTCGCACACCAGGCGGCTCACCGGCGCCTCGTAGATGTCCACCGGGCTGCCGGTCTGGGCGATCCAGCCCAGGTGCATGATGGCGATGCGCTGGGCCATGGTCATGGCCTCTTCCTGGTCGTGGGTCACCATCACGCAGGTCACGCCGACGCGCTCGATGATTTCCACCAGTTCCAGCTGCATCTGCGAGCGCAGTTTCTTGTCCAGCGCGCCCATGGGTTCATCCAGCAGCAACAACTTCGGACGCTTGGCCAGGGAACGGGCCAGGGCCACGCGCTGACGCTGGCCACCGGAGAGCTGGTGCGGCTTGCGCCGGGCGTACTGGGTCATGTGCACCAGCTTGAGCATTTCCTCGACCCGGGCTTCGATCTCGGCGGGTGGCAGGCGGTCCTGCTTGAGGCCGAAGGCGATGTTCTGGGCCACGGTCATGTGCGGGAACAGGGCGTAGGACTGGAACATCATGTTGATCGGCCGCTCATAGGGCGGCATGTCGGTGATGTCCACGCCATCCAGCAGGATGCGGCCTTCGGTGGGGCGTTCGAAGCCGGCGAGCATGCGCAGCAGGGTGGATTTGCCGGAGCCGGAACCGCCCAGCAGGGCGAAGATCTCGCCCTGGTGGATCTCCAGGGACACATCGTCCACGGCCACGGTTTCATCGAACTTCTTGGTCACGCGGTCGATCTTGACCAGGACCTTCTGCGGGCTCGGGGTGCCTTCGAGGGCCTTGCGGTAAGTGCTGGAGGCGTTTGCCATGTGAAACTCCCAACAGGTGTCAGCAGCCTGGCCAATTCGGCCGGGCCTAAAGGTTGATTGCCAGCCCGCAGGGGGTGCGGGCTGATTCGGCGCTGCCTTCCTGGCGGCCTGACGCTATTTGTTGTTGTGGTCTTGCCGTTTGCTGCTCACGCCGGACGTCGGGCGCGCACAGGCGCGCTCGCCGTGGGGCAGGGCGTGGTGAATCTCGTTGAATGCCTGGAAGGCCGCCGCAGCGGCCGGGGTTTGCCGCTTAGCGACGTTGCGCGGCCCGTTGCCGGCAGGCGTCGCCAAAGGCCTGGAAGATCCGCAGGTAGGCCGGGTTCGACAGCACCTGCCATTCCGGGTGCCACTGCACGCCGAAGGCAAAGGCCTTGCTGTGTTCCACCGACAGCGCCTCGATCAGGCCATCCGGAGCCACGGCCTCGACCCGCAGGCCGGGGGCCAGGCGGTCGACGCCCTGGCTGTGGATCGAGTTGACCTGGATCTCGCCGGCCAGGCCCATGGCCTCGAACACGCCGCCGGGCTGGATCGTCACCGGGTGAGCCGGGGCGTACTGCACTTCGATGCGCGGGTCGTCGGCTTCGCGGTGGTCCATGTAGCCCGGCAGTTCATGCACCTTCTGGTGCAGGCTGCCGCCGAAGGCCACGTTCATTTCCTGGAAGCCGCGGCAGATGCCGAGCACCGGCACGCCGGCGGCAATCGCCGCGCGCAGCAGGGGCAGGGTGGTGGCATCGCGTTGCGGGTCGTGGGCGGTGCCCGGTTCGCTGGGCGTGCCCTGGTAATGGAAGGGTTCGACATTGGATGGCGAGCCGGTAAACAGCAGCCCGTCCATGTTGTGCAGCAGATCGTCGATATCGATCAGATCTGCCAGGGAAGGAATGATCAGGGGCAGGCCCTCGGCCGCGACGCTGACAGCACGCAAGTACTTGTCGCCGCTGACGTGGTAGGGGTGCAGGCCGATCTCTTTGACGCACGCAGTAACGCCGATCAATGGCTTGAATGCCATTTTTATCACCTCGAAATTCACGCTGGAACGAGTTTTTCCAGAGCTTATCCTCGTTGATTTTAATTAACAACTTCCATGTAAAAAATTCTAAACGTTACTCGTCTGAAAGCCGCAGGCGGCGCGGATTGCGCCAGGTATTGATCTTTTATGGAGCAAAATAATTGACGAAAAGCCGCTGCTGTTGGCTATTGACTCCGGTTTTTCTTTCGGGTTGACTGCTGGCGTGTCACAGCAGTGAACATAATAATTAACACAATAGGTGCATCATGTCGGTCCCCCCGCGTGCCATTCAACTCAATGAAGCCAATGCCTTCCTGAAAAAACACCCCGAGGTTCTCTACGTCGATCTGCTGATTGCAGACATGAACGGTGTGGTGCGCGGCAAGCGCATCGAGCGCACCGCGCTGCACAAGGTCTACGAGAAGGGCATCAACCTGCCGGCCTCGCTGTTTGCCCTGGATATCAACGGTTCCACGGTGGAAAGCACCGGCCTGGGCCTGGACATCGGCGACGCCGACCGCATCTGCTACCCGATCCCCGGCACCCTGAGCGTCGAGCCCTGGCAGAAGCGCCCCACCGCGCAACTGCTGATGACCATGCACGAGATCGAGGGCCAGCCGTTCTTCGCCGACCCCCGCGAAGTGCTGCGCCAGGTGGTGAGCAAGTTCGACGAGTTGGGCCTGACCATCTGCGCGGCGTTCGAGCTGGAGTTCTACCTGATCGACCAGGACAACGTGAACGGTCGTCCGCAGTCGCCGCGTTCGCCGATCTCCGGCAAGCGTCCGCAGTCGACCCAGGTCTACCTGATCGACGATCTGGATGAATACGTCGACTGCCTGCAAGACATCCTCGAAGGCGCGAAAGAGCAGGGCATTCCCGCCGACGCCATCGTCAAGGAAAGCGCTCCGGCGCAGTTCGAGGTCAACCTGCACCACGTCAGCGATCCGATCAAAGCCTGCGACTACGCGGTGCTGCTCAAGCGCCTGGTGAAGAACATCGCCTACGACCATGAAATGGACACCACCTTCATGGCCAAGCCCTACCCGGGCCAGGCGGGCAACGGCCTGCACGTGCACATCTCGGTCCTCGACAAAAAGGGCAACAACATCTTCGCCAGCGAAGACCCGGAAACCAACGAAGCCCTGCGTCACGCCATCGGCGGCGTACTTGACACCCTGTCCGAGCAGATGGCCTTCCTGTGCCCCAACGTCAACTCCTACCGCCGCTTCGGCGCGCAGTTCTACGTACCGAACTCGCCGACCTGGGGCATCGACAACCGCACCGTGGCCGTGCGCGTGCCCACCGGTTCGGCGGACTCGGTGCGCATCGAACACCGAGTGGCCGGTGCCGACGCCAACCCCTACCTGCTGATGGCTTCGGTGCTGGCGGGCATCCATCACGGCCTGACCAACAAGATCGAGCCCGGCCCGGCGATGGAAGGCAACGCCTATGAACAGAGCGAACCGAGCCTGCCGACCAACCTGCGTGATGCCCTGCGGGTACTGGACGACAGCGAAGTGATGGCCAAGTACATCGACCCGATGTACATCGACGTGTTCGTGGCTTGTAAGGAAAGCGAGTTGGCGGAGTTCGAAAACTCCATCTCCGACCTGGAATACAACTGGTACCTGCACACGGTCTGATGACCGTGGCGCCTCCTGCGTTGAGTATTTGCCATGACTAAATCCCGCAGCGACTGGGAGCAGCACTTCCAGTCCCTCAGCCTCGAAGGCCGTGCCTTTATCGACGGCCAGTACTGCGCCGCCGCCAGCGGCGCCACCTTTGAGTGCCTGAGCCCGGTGGACGGGCGCTTTTTGGCCAACGTCGCCAGCACCGATCAGGCCGATGCCGATCATGCCGTGGCCGTGGCGCGCCAGGCGTTCAACAGTGGCGTCTGGTCGGGCAAGGCCCCGGCCGAGCGCAAGCGCATCCTGATTCGCTTTGCCGAGCTGATCCTGGCGCACCAGGAAGAACTGGCGCTCCTGGAAACCCTGGACATGGGCAAGCCGATTGGCGATTCCATGAGCATCGACATTCCAGCCACGGCCAACGCCATCCGCTGGAACGCCGAAGCCATCGACAAGCTCTACGACGAAGTGGCGGCCACCCCCCACGACCAGTTGGGCCTGGTGACCCGGGAACCGGCGGGCGTGGTGGCGGCCATCGTGCCGTGGAACTTCCCGCTGATCATGGCCAGCTGGAAATTCGCCCCGGCCCTGGCGATGGGCAACTCGTTCATCCTCAAGCCGTCGGAAAAGTCGCCGCTGACCGCGATCCGCATCGCCCAGCTGGCCCTGGACGCCGGCATCCCCAAGGGCGTGTTCAACGTCCTGCCGGGCTACGGCCACACCGTCGGCAAGGCCCTGGCCCTGCATATGGACGTGGACGTACTGGCCTTCACCGGCTCCACCGCCGTGGGCAAGCAACTGCTGGTGTATTCCGGTGAAAGCAACATGAAGCGGGTGTGGCTGGAAGCCGGCGGCAAGAGCCCCAACGTGGTGTTCGCCGACGCCCCGGACCTGCGCGCCGCGGCCGAAGCGGCGGCCGCGGCCATCGCTTTCAACCAGGGCGAAGTCTGTACCGCGGGCTCGCGCCTGCTGGTGCAGCGTTCGATCCGCGAGCAGTTCATCCCGTTGCTGGTGGAGGCTCTCAAGGGCTGGAAACCGGGCCATGCCCTCGACCCGCAAACCCGGGTCGGCGCGGTGGTGGACCAGCGTCAGCTGGACAACGTGCTGCGCTATATCCAGATCGGCAAGGAGCAGGGCGGGCAACTGTTGGCCGGTGGTGTCCGCACCCTGGAAAGCAGCGGCGGCTTATATGTCGAGCCGACGATCTTCGACGGCGTGACCAATGCCATGACCATCGCCCGGGAAGAGATCTTCGGCCCGGTGCTGTCGGTCATCAGCTTCGATACCGAAGAAGAAGCGCTGCAGATCGCCAACGACAGCATCTTCGGCCTGGCGGCCGGGGTCTGGACCGCCGACCTCAGCCGTGCCCACCGCTTCGCCCGTGGCCTGCGGGCCGGCAGCGTGTGGGTCAACCAGTACGACGGCGGCGACATGACCGCGCCGTTCGGCGGCTTCAAGCAGTCCGGCAACGGTCGCGACAAGTCGCTGCACGCCTTCGACAAATACACCGAGCTCAAAGCGACCTGGATCAAGCTCTAACTCTTATAACAACAGCGGCGGCGGGCCTGGGCCCGTACCCGCTGGGGAATTTCTCATGCAAACCTACGTGAACAGCTACTACGCGGCGACCCGCAACCAGACCACCGACTACCCGCAACTCGAAGAGTTGGTGGAGTGCGACGTCTGCGTGATCGGCGCCGGCTACACCGGCCTGTCCTCGGCCTTGTTCCTGGCCGAAGCCGGCTACAGCGTCACCGTGCTCGAAGCGGCCAAGGTCGGCTTCGGCGCCAGCGGGCGCAACGGCGGGCAACTGGTCAACTCCTACAGCCGCGACGTGGACGTGATCGAAGAGCGCTACGGCGAAAAAAGCGCCGAAGTGCTCGGCAGCATGATCTTCGAAGGCGCCGACATCATTCGCCAGCGCATCCAGCACTACGACATTCAGTGCGACTACCGCCCCGGCGGCATCTTTGCGGCCTTGAACAACAAGCAGCTCAAGGGCCTGGCGGAACAGAAACGCAACTGGGAGCGCCTGGGCAACCACAACCTGAAGCTGCTCGACAAGGCGCAGATCGACCGCGAGGTCGGCACCAAGAACTACATCGGCGGCCTGCTGGACATGCAGGGCGGCCACATCCACCCGCTGAACCTGGCCCTGGGCGAGGCCAGCGCCATCATCGGCCTGGGCGGCAAGATCTTCGAGCAGTCGGCGGCGGTGGAAATCACCTACGGCGAACCCAACGTGGTGCGTACCGCCAAGGGCGTGGTGCGCGCCAAGTACCTGCTGATTGCCGGCAACGCCTACCTGCAGCAGGATCTTGACCCGCGCGTGACCCGCAAGAGCATGCCCTGCGGCTCGCAGATCGTGGTTACCGAGCAACTGCCAGAAGATCTGGCCCGCAGCCTGATCGCCAACAACTACTGCGTGGAAGACTGCAACTACCTGTTGGACTACTTCCGCCTGACCGGCGACAACCGCCTGCTGTACGGCGGTGGCGTGGTCTACGGCGCCCGCGAACCGGACGACATCGAGCAACTGATCCGGCCGAAGATCCTCAAGACCTTCCCCCAGCTCAAGGACGTGAAGATCGACTACCGCTGGACCGGCAACTTCCTCTTGACCATGTCGCGCATGCCGCAATTCGGCCGTATCGAAAAGAACGCCTACTACATGCAGGGCTACAGCGGCCACGGCGTCACCTGCTCGCACCTGGCCGGCAAGCTGATCGCCGAAATGATCCGCGGCGATGCCGAGCGCTTCAACGCCTTCGCCTCCCTGCCGCACATGCCGATGATCGGCGGGCGCACCTTCCAGGCCCCCCTGACCGCCATGGGCGCCGCGTACTACGCCCTGCGCGACCGTTTCGGCATCTAATCCAGCCTCGCTCCTACAGCCCCCACCCCTGTAGGAGCGAGCTTGCTCGCGAAGCTCCGGCCCTTGACCCACCGCAGAAAAACCCCCGCAAAGCCCCGGAAAACCGGCACTCCGTCACCCGGCCTTCACGCCCATCGCCGGTCTTTACAGCTGGCCTGTCAAACATGTTTAAATAGCCGCCTTTTCAGGCTCCAGGGCAGCCAAATCGCGACCTCCGCGACCCAACCGCCGCAAAAAATACCCTTAAGTACTTCTCACATAAGGCTGTTATGGACACGGGCACCCGACTCAAACTCGTTCGCGAAAGCTACAAACTCTCCCAGCGCGAGCTGGCCCGTCGCAGTGGCGTGACCAATGCCACTATTTCCCTGATCGAACAGAACCGCGTCAGCCCCTCCGTCAGCTCCCTGAAAAAGCTGCTGGAAGGCATCCCCATGTCCCTGGCCGACTTCTTCACCTTCGACCAACCGCCCCGCGAGCACCAATACGTGTTCCGCGCCAACGAACAGCCGGACCTGGGCCGCGACGGCCTGCGCCTGCTGATGATCGGCGCCCCGGTGGCCAACCGGCAGATGCGCTTTCTGCGCGAGCAGTACGCCCCCGGCGCCAGCTCCGGCGAAGAAGCCATCGTGCACAGCGAAGGCGAGGAGTGCGGGCTGGTTGTCCGCGGCACCGTGGAGCTGACGGTGGATGGGCAGGTGAGTGTGCTCAATCCGGGGGATGGCTATTACTTTCCGACCACCTTGCCTCACAGCTTTCGCAACATTGGGCAGGATGAGGCGGAGATTATCAGTGCCAATACCCCGGCGAACTTTTGAGTGGGGAGACGGGGGGACTGATCTGAAGCGGCTTTTGATAGCCGCTTTTTGTTGGTGAGGAGGGGCAGATTTTATTGGTTTGGCGGTGTTTGCTTTTGACGGTTAACGGTCATTTATAACAGGCAGCAATCGGCCAGAAGCAGTCGCTCGTAACCAGCAGTTTCCGCAGTGAGTCAGTCAACCGTCGATCAATCTTGCGGAACTGGGACAGTCGAACTTCCAATACTCGCGAGAAACATGCCGATATCCCGATTGGACCGCAGACAAACCACGCGGCAAGTGGATGGCGCTGTTGCCACAAGTTGCTGCATCTTTTCTCGCGCTGAATTTTTCGTCCGCCACATGAATCTGAAAAACTCTGGCAGGTTCGCCAGCATTTCCGGGCAGTTCTCCGGCAAGTCGGGCCGAGACTGACCGCGTTGGAGCAGCGTTCTGCGCAGTACGCGCAAGAATCGAAGCGTCGCCGAACGATCAATCCATATCAAAAGATCTGCACGGACCACGCGGTTGTCCCAAGTGGCTGAATGGCCCCCTTCGAATATCCAGCGATCTTGAGCCTCTACATCAAGACATAGCCGGGTTTTCTCTTCCGGGCTTCGTTCTATCCACCCTGGCTGCCAGTGGATAGTGTCGATATGGACGACCGGCAAGCCCGTGCGCTGACCAAGCTCACGCGCCAAAGTGCTTTTGCCTGATCCAGGTTGACCAACAATCATCACCCGTTGCATCGAAGCTCCTTCTCGCTATGCAAGCTGATCTTTTGGGGCGGCGATTTTATGTCAATGCTTACCTCGGTCAACAACAAACGGTCAGCACGACAAGTAGCTAACGGTCGAAAGTAGCGATTCAAAAAGCCGATCACCGTATGCTTTTGCAACGATAAATCGAACGATCGCTTATCCGGAAACGCTCATCGAGCGAATACCTCGTCTACAGTTCGATGCGTCACCGCAATTTAGTGACTGGTCATCGCGGGCCAAAAAACTATGGGCATAAACCTCGTCTCTTAGCCGATTCCATTTGGTTGTTTGACGGCGGTAAAGACTTGTCTCTCATGGAGCTTCACCAATGACCCGCACACATACCTGCAATCCCATCCCGCTCACCCGCAACGACACTGACCATCCCGTCCTCTACCTGGACGCCAACGCCTCGTTGGCCGATCTGTATACCTGCGCTCAACAACGCATCGGCGCAGCCCGCAACCTGCTGGAAATCCTTGACTGCGCTTCTGGTTCGCAGGACCTCTCACAGATCCGCTTTGCCATCGGCCTGTTGCTCAGTGATGGCTTCGATCTGCTGCGTACCTTGGGTGATAGAACCTTGGGGCAGGCTGATCCTGTGTAATCCTGGTTGAGTGCTGAAGAAACGAAAAAGGCGACGCATTGCGTCGCCTTTTTGCTTGGACGGGGCGCGTTCCAGCGATCGGCTCTGTGCCCGCTGTCCAGCCTCTGCCGTTGGCCTCGGCTGCGCTCGCTGACTTTTAAGAATCACCTTAGGGCCTGCTCCGAACTCCTGCGTTAGCGTCCCCTGTCTCCCGGACGGGAGGTTTTTTCACTCATAGCGCAGGATGCCAAATGATCGCTTCTTCACGCCTGGGCGACAGCCATGTCTGCCCGCTGCCGGGGCACGGCACTAGTCCCATCGTTACCGCTTCCAGCAACGTCATCATCAACGGCATGGGCGCGGCTCGGGTCGGTGATGTTTGCGGCTGTGGCGCGGTGATTACCACCGGATTCCCTTCTGTTCTGGTCAATGGCCGGCCCCTGGCCCATGTGGGCAGCCTCACCAGCCACGGCGGCAGCATTGTCAGCGGCTCTGGCGATACCTTTGGCGGCTCGCTTTTCGCACCCGCCGAGGGCGCCGCCATCGTCAACTTCGCCACGCTGGGCGCCATCCGTGCCGACGGTTCGGTGGATGAGTCGCGCATGGCAACGTTGCTGGCTGATCCGGCGCTGACGGCAAAAGCCCAGGCTGCCCATGCGCTGGTCAGCCCGTTGGCTGCTTCCAAGGCCGTCCTGCAAGAGGGCGTCGAACCGGGATTTCATATCGTCGAGCAGCCCATGTCCCGCTCGGCGCTGGAGTCCATACTCTTCGCTGCGCCCGAGAGCGCGGTGCTCGAGAAGTTTCGCCGTCTCAACCCGCAACTCGGCAATTACGCCAAGCCGGGGCAGTTGATCGTGCTCAGTGATCCGGCCAACGTCCTTTGCACCCGTGAAGAGGCGTGGCTGATGGAGGCTGCGGAAAAGGTCAATGCGGCACTGGAGCCGATGAGCGATGAAGAGGCCAGTTTCCTGGTGCGCCACCGGGATTTGCTGGAATCCTTTGCCTCCCATGGATCGACGGCGCTAGGCATCGGTGCCGCGATCTTCGCCAAGAACCTGGAGGACGTGAAAGCTTCGCTGCGGGATATCGAGAGCTTGCATCAACGTACTTTTCAGCAGCATGGGCATTTGCGTTCTGTCGAGTTTTTTGCCGAGCGCAAAAGGTTGTTGGCGCAGTTGGATACTCGGCTGACTGCCTTTACCCGCAAGGGGATCGGTTTTCCCGAGCACCCCAAGTTGAAAACGGCGCTGGGGATTTCCAGCCGCAGTCTGGTGCACCACTGGAAGCTGGCTGGTGCGCCGGGGCAGATACCGGGGTATGCGACGAATATGCGGGGTGTGGCGATGGCTGCGAAGTATGTGAAGTACGGAGGATGGCTGGGGATTGGGCTTGGGGGAGGAGCTTCATACATGAAGGTTCAGGAGGTGTGTACGGCTGGCGATGTTGAGGCTTGTGAGCGGGTGAGATTGACGGAAGGTGGAGGCTTTCTCGGAAGCGTGGCAGGTGGCGCCGCAGCCGCTACCTTTTTATCCGGTGCTGCAGCCGGAACTATATGTGTAGCTTTGGGCGTGCCCACAGGAGGTATGGCGACCTTTATATGTGGACTTGTAGTTGTCGGCAGTGGTTCTTTTGCGGCTGGAGCTGTCGGTGAAACTATAGGCGAGTTTTCCGGTGAGCTACTTTATAAGGGAAGCAGATGAGTTCGATTACTTCTATTGAAGTCGTTCTAGGTGTCGCATCTGGATTGGTTGTTCTGGGGGTGTTTGTTTGGATCGGTGTGTGTCTGCATCTGGCATATACCCGAATGGATGAAATGTTGGAGTTGTTGAAGAATTCATCAGCAATTATGAACCGCGCTCCACTGATGCATGGTGGGCCCTTTGGCAAACTATTATTAGTAGGACGGATATCAGGGGTCGTTACTTTTCCAAAGATCTATCTTAAGCATGGCGCGGTTTGCATTGATGATTTGAACAAAATCCCTGCGCGACTCAAGAGAAAGCTAGCAGTATTACAGTGGTGTGTAATCTGGTTATTAGTTGGGATGTTGGTCTGTGCTGCAGGTATAAAGCTGTATGGCGGGTGAGGCATTGTGTTGACCCCATGGGCGCGGTGTTACCCGTCGCGCGCCGCCTGCAGCTGCTGGAATGGGCGAGTCGCCATGATGCCTGGATCATTGAACACGATTACGGCGGCGAGTTCCGCTACGGCCAGCGCCTCATCGATGCACTGCCGTCCATGGATACGCAGGCGCAGGTCATCTATGTCGGGACCTTTTCCAAAGCACTTTCGCCACAATTGCGCCTGGGTTACCTGGTGCTCCCGCGAGAGCTGGTTCATGTGTTCCGCGAAGCCAAGCGGCTGATCGACCGTCACTCACCGCGCTGGGAGCAGAGCGTGCTCGCTTCGTTGATCGACAGTGGTGCTTACGAACGCCATGTTCGTCACCTGCGGCGAGACAACGAGCAACGGCGAAAGGCGTTGCTGGAAGCTGTCGATCAGCAGCTTAGGGATTACGGGAAACTGGTCGGCATGGCGGCGGGCCTGCACGGTGTGCTGAGGCTGCCGGGGCTTCGTGCCGAGGATGAGGCGAAAGTGCAAGCAACGGCTCTGTAGCGCGGCGTAGGGGTATATCCGTCGTACCCGTTGCATGCAGGTGCCACATCGGGGAAATCCGCAAGAGGCGCAGCCTTGATCCTGGGCAATGCGGGCCTTTCGGCTGAAGACATTGATCAGGGCATCGGCATACTTGCCGGGGTGATTCGCCCCTTCATCGAGGAGCGCTCGCAATAATGGCGGGACTCGGTACTCGACAAAAAAAGAGGCGCTCCGCAGAGCGCCTCCCCATGCCGGTTACTGCTCGCTGACCGGCTTCGAATCAGCAGCCTCAGCTCCCCCGATCATGATGCGTTTAGGCTTCGCTTCCTCCGGTACAACCCTGAGCAGGTCGATGCTCAGCAGACCGTTGGTGAGCTTCGCACCCTCCACCTCGATGTGATCCATCAAGCGGAACGACAGCCGGAATGCCCGCTGTGCGATACCTTGATGCAGGTAAGTGACAGCTCCGTCGCTTTCTCGCTTGTCACCGGTGACGGTCAACACACCTTTTTCAACCTGAATGTCCAGATCCTCTTCGGCCAGGCCTGCTACCGCGATAACGATCCGGTAGTGGTCATCACCGTGCTTTTCGACGTTGTGCGGAGGATAGGAAGTACCGGCCTCACTGCGAAGCGCCGATTCAAAAAGGTCGTTGAAACGGTCAAAGCCGACCGAGTGGCGGAAAAGTGGGGCCAACGAAAGGGTAGTAGCCATTGCAAAATCTCCTGAGGTTTCTCCAAGTGATTTGAGGCGCGGCCCGCATTCGGCACCGCGCAAGAACCTAGTTATGTGCCAGAAGCAAAACTTCAAGAGCTCAAAAAAATTGATTTTATCTATCAATTTCAACGAGTTAATCGCCGTTTTTCAATGTATTGAAGTTACTCGTTGAGTCACTACAGGGCCTGGCGGTGAATTCAATCAGCCGTTCTTGAATCCCGGCAGTCCCTGAGCTTTGCGCCATTCCTTCAGGGCACTGGTGACCCCCTCGGCGGAGTTATCCGTGCCGGGCTCAGGGTGGAAAATCAGGTCGTAGCCATCTGGATGGCCTGCGAGCTTGCTGAACCTTTCAAGCAACTCGCCTAGCTCATCGTCCGTCCCGCCCTTGTTGACGGTTCGTATGTTGTTGACGAAGGAAATGAATTCGGCTTCGGTCAAATCAGAAATGTCTTCCATGTAGTGCCTGTTTTCTTTCGTGAGGGTCAATGCGGTTTCGTGGGGCGTTGATCTTCAAGTTTTTTGTGTCTTGCGCCAGCCAAGCGTCTCGATCTGCGGTTGGCTTGGGCGGGGGCACTTTCAAGGTCTCGGCTCTGGGTTCGTGATCCTGCCTCAGCCTCCGACCCTCAGCGCCGCTCACCGCCTTTTGAGAATCTCCTTAAGGCCCTGCCCGAACTCCTGCGCTAGCGTCCCCTGTCTCCCGGACGGGAGGTTTTTTCACTCATAGCGCAGGATGCCAGATGATCGCTGCTTCTCGCCTGGGCGACAGCCATGTCTGCCCGCTGCCGGGACACGGCACCACGCCCATCGTTACCGCTTCCAGCAACGTCATCATCAACGGCATGGGCGCGGCCCGGGTCGGTGATCTTTGCGGCTGCGGCGCGGTGATTACCACAGGATTTCCTTCTGTGCTGGTCAATGGCCGGCCCCTGGCCCATGTGGGGAGCCTCACCAGCCACGGCGGCAGCATCGTCAGCGGCTCTGGCGATACCTTTGGCGGCTCGCTTTTCGCGCCCGCGGAGGGCGCCGCCATCGTCAACTTCGCCAGGCTGGGCGCCATCCGCACCGATGGCTCGGCGGATGAGTCGCGCATGGCCGCGTTGCTGGCCGATCCGGCGCTGACGGAAAAAGCCCAGGCGGCCCATGCGCTGGTAAGCCCGTTGGCCGCTTCCAAGGCGGCCCTGCAGGAGGGTGTCGAGCCGGGGTTTCATATCGTCGAGCAGCCCATGTCCCGCTTGGCACTGGAGTCCATACTCTTCGCCACGCCTGATAGCGCGGTGCTGGAGAAGTTTCGCCGACTCAACCCGCAGCTCAGCGACTACGCCAAGCCGGGGCAGTTGATCGTTCTCAGTGATCCGGCCAACTACCAGTGCACCCGTGAGGAGGCCTGGCTGATGGAAGCAGCGGAAAAGGTCAACGCGGCACTGGAACCGATGAGCGATGAAGAGGCTGCTTTCCTGGCGCGCCATCGTGATTTGCTGGAGTCCTTTGCCTCCCAGGGATCGACCGCGCTGGGCGTCGGCGCCGCGATCTTCGCCAAGAATCTGGAGGACGTGAAAGCTTCGCTGCGGGAGATCGAGGGCTTGCATCAGCGTACGTTTCAGCAGCATGGGCATTTGCGTTCTGCCGAGTTTTTTGCCGAACGCAAAAGGTTGCTGGCGCAGTTGGATACTCGGCTGACTGCCTTTACCCGCAAGGGGATCGGCTTTCCCGAGCATCCCAAGTTGAAAACGGCACTGGGGATTTCCAGTCGCAGTCTGGTGCACCACTGGAAGCTGGCTGGTGCGCCGGGGCAGATACCGGGGTATGCGACCCATATGCAGGGGGTGGCGAGGGCTGCGAAGTACGTGAAGTACGGAGGATGGATGGGAATTGGACTTGGGGGAGGGGCTTCATACATGAAGGCTCAGGAGGTATGTAAGGCCGGTAATCTTGGGGCTTGTGAACATGTGAGATTGACAGAGGGAGGGAGCTTTATTGGGACGGTGTTGGGCGGCGCGACAGCTGGCACATTATTGACGCCGGTGGCCGGTCCCATTTGCTTGGCATTGGGTGTACCAAGTGCTGGAACAGGGACTTTGATATGCGGGCTTGGCGTGGTGGGAGTCGGGTCTTGGGTTGCGGGTAGCTTGGGGGGGCGCCTTGGGTGAAGGTGTGGGAGAGATAGTTTATGAGAGCAGTCGATGAGTAATGAGGTATTGCGCACAATGTTTCTCTATCTGGGCTTGACGGAGTTTGGGGCGCTAATTGTCTGGCTCGGAGTTGGTTTGTATATGGCATATACCGAAATGGATGAGATGCTTGCGCGACTTAAAAACTGCCCCGCAATCATGAATAGAGCTTCGCTCAAGCGCGCCGGGCCAGCGGGGAGGCTGTTTCTAATGGGGAGTGTTGTTGGAGTGATTGCCTGGCCTGCGATGTACATCCGTGATGGGGGCGCAAGCATCGAAGATATCAATAACTTTCCCCGACGCCTTAGAAGGAAGCTGGTGGTCTGGTACCGAGCCGGTGCAGTTCTCTTGGGGGGGCTTCTTTTGCTGTGGTCTGTCGGTCAATACATGGGCTGGGTTAAGTGAGCGGTTGATGGCACTTTATGTGCTTTACGTTTTAGGTGATGGTCGACTGATTCTGTTGCAAGCTCCGTCATTATAGGATGCGGTGTCCCTACCCTGTGGGCCGGAGCTCTGGTTTGTGGACTGATAGTAGTAGGGGTTAGTTCTTATGCTACTGGCACTGCAGGTGGTCTGGTGGGGGAAAAGGTCGGGGAAAGGATCTATGAGATGCAGAAATGAATCTAACCAGCACCGTGCATGATTTTTTGTCCTTCTAGGCGCTGTTGCTCTATCTGGGATTTTCGTTTGGATGGGTGTCTGTATGTATTTGGCATATACCCAGGTAGATGAGTTTCTGGAGCGCCTTAAGCACTGTTCTGCCGTGATGAGCCTGGCTCCGCTTAGGCAGGGCGGTTCTTGGGGAAGATTGTTGTGGGTTGGTGGTGTGACGTCGATTGTTACCTTTCCATGCGTATATCTTAAGAATGGCGATGTCAGTGTTGAGGACCTGATTAATTTCCGCGGAAATTGAAGAGTAAGTTTGCTGTATTGCAGTGGGGTGTAATTGGGAAGTTGATGGGGGTGTTAGCGCGTTGTACATTGACCTTCTTGAAGAAAATCTTTTAACGCAGCCTGATAAATAGTTAATGGTTGATTTTCAGTGCTGAACAGGGCGAATGGAAGCGCTGTCAGGTGTGAAAATACCGTTGAATTTATCGAGTAGGTTTTCTGCCTGCAAAAGCCGTGGTTGTTGTTTAGTATGAAATCGAACTTGAATACTCTTGACCTTGTACACCAGCTAGGAATCAAGCCAAGACTCAAGCCGGTCAAGTAATCTTGTGCGCAAGCTCCTCCAGATGAAAATTCTGAAATTTTTATCTCTAATTCTGGAGTGACTGTGGGTGTGAGCTGTGAACTATTGTCTTGTGCATTTGGAATGATTTTCTGTGTCGCCTCGTATGCGCTTTTTCTGAAGCGACTGTCTTTCCATGGCGAGTCTATTTCATAAGTGAAGTTGGAGATTGTTTCTTTTGTTTTGGGTTCGAGGTGTTCATTGATTGGCGGCTTGGAGGTATAGGATATGCAGCCGGAGCCCACCATGGCAAAGCAGATGACAACCAAGCTGTTAATTATCAAGTGACTCATCCTGAGCTCTCCCTGGCTATTGTTTGCCCGATATTCATGTAGTGGGTTGTTCATTGGGTGCCATGTGTACGTCAGCTTGATCCTGAGTCACCGCGATCGAGTCTCGAAGATACGAAAAAAGGCGACGCAATGCGTCGCCTTTTTGCTTGCGCTGGGGGCTTGCAGAAAACCGGTTCCACGCCCGCTGTTCTGTCGCTGTCGTCGAGCTCAGCAGCCGGAAGCCTTGAGTTCCGTGCCGATGGTGACCGCGCTGACCTGGACCTTTTCAAAAGCCTTCTGCGCGGCGGCGTCGTATTTCCGATCGCAGTTGAAGCGTGTCTCCATCACGTAGTCCTCGCCCTCCGCTTTGCGCATCTGCGCCTCCCACTGGTTGGCGGCGTCGAGCGCGGGATCCGAGGCCAGGACCACCTCCAGCAGCACCTCTCTGAAACCTATGGCGCGCGGGCCTTCCCAGTGGGCGTAGAAGGAAGGGTCGGCGGCGTTGCCGCACATGCTCAGGCAACTGGCGCTGTAGCTCAGGCCGCCCCCGGACGATGCGCTGAAGGCGCCTACGGTGAGCGGCTTGCCGGGAGCCGGGGCGAAGGTGCCGACGAACTGGGTCAGGTCGGCCTGGCACTTGGGCGTCAGTTCCATGCGCAGTTTGCTGACGGTGCCACCTTCGACCGTGGCGGTGATGTCGCAGCCCTGGACTTTGAACTTGTGCTCGTCGCCGAAGGATTCCCGAGGGATTCCGGCGACGGATTCAAAGTAGCGCTGATTGGTGCCCAACATCTCGCCGTTGAACACTTCGGCCACGGAAGCGGCGTGGGTAACGTCGATAGACAGGGCCAGTGCCGAGGCAAAAAGGCCGTAGGTCAGCTTGTTCATGGGAGAGTCCTTTCAATGGCGCGGTCAGTGCCTGTGGTTATCTTCAGGCGGGTTCGGGGGGCGAGAATAGCTCATTCGATCGAAGCGACGGAGGCTTTGCTGCCCAAGCGAATCAGTTCATTGGAGAAACACAGGCCGAGGATGATCAGTGCCGCTCCTGCATACAGGCTTTCACGGGGAACTTCATTGAGCGCCACAAACGCCAGCAGCGCGGCGAACAGTGGCTCGGTCAACTCCAGCGCTTGCACTTGGGATGGCTTGAGATATTCGATGGCCTTGGTGGTGCAGAAGAAGCCGAGGATGGTCGGCAGCGTGGCCAGTGCCAGCAGGGCGGTGATCGCCAGTGGCGACAGATCGCCCATCGTGAAGCCGTCGGCCGCCGCCGGCATCAGCAGGTACAGGCCGCCGAAGAACAACAATTGGCGGGTGAAATGCAGTCCTCCCGACACCCCCATGCGTTTCATGGCAACCGAAAAGGCCCCGTAGCCGCAGCCGGCCATGCAGGCAAGCGCCGCGCCTTGCAGGGTAAAGCCCTGTTGCAGTTCACCACCGAAGATCACCGAGATCCCGGCAATCGCCAGTGCGGCGCCAACGCTGGCGTTGGCGGTGATGGCGTCCTTGAGAACAATGCGCCCCAGAATGATCGAGGAAATGGAAGCGCTGGCCATCAGGACCACCACCACACCTGCCGCTGCGTAGTGTCGATAGGCGGAGGTTTCGAAATGGAACAGCACAAAGATGCCGAGAAATGCGCAGATAGCCGCCTGGATCCATTGGCTCGATTGCGCCGGGCGCTTGAGGAAAAACAGCAAGATCGACAGCAGCACGCAACCCAGCAGGGTCTTGATGACGGCAACACTGCTCGCGCTGAAGCCATCAATCATGAGGACTTTGCTGAGTACACCGATCGTGGCGTTCAGTGCCGCAGCACAGAGTGCAAACATGACGCCTTTGCTGAAAGTGGATTGCATCGATGACGATCCCTGTCGCTGAGTTGTTGTTCGAAAGAATGCCGCCCTGTATCGGCGGCGCACAGCCTGAGTGGACGAAGGTACCAGCCATCCCAGCAGTGATCGGGGCTTAAGCTCGATCGCCCGGCAGGATGCTGTCGACCTTGAACGCAGAGGCCAGCCGGCTTAGCCCTTGGCCATGCAATGAGCGTTGACGAAGGTTGCGGTGTGCTGCAAGGACTGGCGTATATCCGGTTGGGCTATGCCATGCCGGCTGGCAAATTGCTCAGCGGCGGAGGTATCGAAACGAGTGGTCTGGATAAAGTCCAGCGCCTCGGGTTGGGTATTCATGAAGCGCGCGACGGCAGGAATGCTCAGTAGCCACTTCAGCAATCGCAGTGGGATGTGACGCTTGGGAGACTTCAAGCCCAGAGGTTGTGCCACTTGCGCCAGCATTTCTCGCAAGTTGGGCGTTTGCGCGTCCAGTGCCAGCAGTTCCTGGCCGGCCATGGCCGGATCAAAGGCACTCGCCGTCATCAGCTCGACCAGGTAATCCACGGTGACCAGTGGCAGCCAGTGCCTGGCGGTGCCGGGCACGGCAGTCAGCTTTCCCTGCACCAGGTTACGTATCAGCGCCACCAGCGGCTGGTTGTCGAGGATATGTCCCGTGCGGCTGTGGCCACAGACTGTCGCGGGATGGACAACGGTCAGTTCCCCGCCTTTGGCGGACATGGTTTCCAGGGTCGCGAAATGCGCTTCCAGCTTGCTCGCCTCGTAACCACCGACCTCCCGGTAGAGGGCAGGCCAATCGGTTCGTTGCGGATGGCGAGGATCGATGCCGATGCGTTGCAGGTGTTCATGGTTTTTCAGCATGTAGCCGCCAATCATCACTAGCCGGCTGTGTTGCTCGGCCGCCAGCAGCGCCACACGCTTGGCGCCCTCTACGTTCACCGCACGAGACTGCTCTAAGGTAAGCCCCCAGGCGAAGTGGGCACCCAGGTGGAAGACGACTCTTGAGTGCCTCAGCACTTCTCGGTCGGCGGCACTCAGCCCGAGATGCTCTCGTTCCAGATCGCCGGCCACGGCCAATACCCGGGTGGCACAACCGCCCAGATTGTCGACTTGCTCGCGCAGTGCGGCGAGTCGCTCCGGGCGACGCATCAGCACCCGAACGGTGTGACCTTTTGCACTCAGGTGCGCCAGCAAATGTTGACCGATAAAGCCGGTACCACCGGTGACAAAGCACTCCACGCTCATTTCCCTGTTCCTTGTTGAAGGTGAGAAGGCAAGCGTAAACTGTCGACCCAACTCTAGGGTCAAGTGGTGTTTTCATGAAAATCGGTGAAATCGAGGCCCGCAGCGGCGCCAGTCGCCATACGCTGCGTTACTACGAGCAGATCGGCCTGATTTCGTCGCAGCGGCGAACGAACAACTACCGTGTCTACAGCGCGCAGACTCTGCAGGATCTGGACTTTATCCAGCGCGCGCAAAGCATGGGGTTTTCCCTGGGGGAAATAGGCGAGATTCTCGATGCGCAGCGCAACCAGATGATCGATTGTGCCGAGGGCGCCAAGCTGATTGAAAAGAAAATGGCAGAGATCAAACAGAAAATCGCCAACTTCCAGGGCATTTATCGGTATCTGGATGAAGAGCGGGCAAAGCTCGAAGCCAGTGCTGCCGAGCAACTTGAGCGGCAGCGGATGAGCAATGCATCCAGTTGAACGGCCCGCTTCCATTACCCAGTCTTCGCCCTCCACGTTGCGCATCTGCGACTCCTCCTGGCCGGCAGTGCTTGGGCAACTGGCGCTGTAACCGGGCCACCACCGGACGACTCGGTAACGGCACCGATGGGGGGCCACGATAGCCTAGCGGGCGTTTGTGTTGCGGTTTTCGCGCTTCTTGCTGGTTTTCTGTGGGCCTGTCCCCGGTCGTCTCAACCCAGGTACGGAGCCTGTGCCTTTGCGGTCGTCGTGAGTTCGTCGCGCTGTACAAGGGGTGTCGGCCAGCAATAAAATGAGAAGCATTATCATTAATGCGAATCTCTCATGCCCAACCACAGCCTTTCTTCGCCCGTCGCCCAGCTGTATGCGAACCATCACGGCTGGCTGCGGGGCTGGTTGCACCGGCGCCTGGGGCACAGCGCCGATGCCGAGGACCTGGCCCACGACACCTTTATCCGCGTGTTGCGCTCCCAGGAAGATGTGCGCGAGCTGCGCCAGCCCATGGCGTTCCTGGCCACCATCGCCAACGGGCTGCTGATCAATCGCTGGCGCCGGCAGGCCATCGAGCGGGCCTATCTGCAGGCGCTGGCGGCGCGGCCGGTGGGGGAGGAGCCTTCGCCGGAGGAGCGGCATCTGATGATCGAGACTCTACTGCAGCTGGATTCGCTGTTGGTGGGGCTGTCGTCGCGGGTGCGGCAGATCTTCTTTCTGTCCCAGCTCGATGGCTTGACCTATCCGCAGATCGCCGCGCAGTTGGGGCTGACCGTGGCCCAGGTGCAGCGAGCCATGGGCAAGGCGTTCAGTGTTTGCTACGCGAGCCTGTTTGAATGAGTGGCGCGGCGGTCGATCCGCGGGTGCGGGACTGTGCCATCGATTGGCTGGTGCGGATGCAGTCCGGGCTGATGAGTACCGCGGACCATCAAGCCTTGCAGCAGTGGCGCCAAGCCTGCGCCGAGCATGAGCACGCCTGGCAGCGGGTCAGCCGTTTGCCGCTGAAGTTGCAGCCGGGGGCCGAGCTGTTGGCCGATGCCACCGCGCGCCGGGCCTTGCAGGCGGCGGGCACCGATCCAGAGCGGCGGCGTCAGGTGCTCAAGTGCCTGTTGGCGCTGGGACTGCTGGGGGGCGTTTCCTGGCAGGGGGCGGACTCCACCCTGGTGCGTTCGGCCCTGGCCGGTTATCGCACCGGCATCGGTGAGCGCCGGCGTTGGGCCCTGGCCGACGGTGGTTCGCTGTGGCTGAACACCGCCAGTGCGGTGAACCTGGACGTGAGTGCAGGGCAGCGCAGCGTGCAGTTGATCGAGGGCGAGCTGGCCCTGGATACCCCGCTGGCATCGGCGTCGCTGCAGCTGCAAACAGCGGATGCTTGGTTGTACAGCCAGGGCGCCCATCTGCTGGTGCGCCATGATCGCCAGGGCACTCAGGTGAGGGTGCTGCGGGGCCTGGTGCAGGTCAGTGCCCGCCAGCAGTCGACGCCGCTGGCGTTGCAGGCCGGTTGGCAAACCCGGGTCGACGGCCGGGGAACAGGGCAGCCCAGCCCCATTGATGTGGTTCTGGCCCAGGCCTGGATGCGCGGCTTCCTGCCCGTCGAGCGCATGCGCCTGGATCAGTTGCTGGCGGAGCTGGCGCGCTATCGCCCGGGTTTCTTGCGTTGCAGCGAAGCCGTGGCGGCCCTGCGGGTGACCGGCAGTTTCCAGCTGGACGACACCGATGCCGCCCTGGCCCTGGTGGCTAACACCTTGCCGGTGCGCATCGAGCGCAGAACCCGTTATTGGGTGACGGTGGTGGCGGCCTGAAGATATTTTTTCACCGACGCGAGAGTTTTTTCGATCTGGCTTGGCCTTCAGGTATTGCCCACCGGCACAGGTGGGTTTCGACCCCCAGGAGCCTTGCATGATTTCCCCCGTTCGTGTCTTGCGTACCCAAACCTTCGGCCTGCTGTTTCTCAGCCTGCAACCGCTTTACAGCGAGATGGCGCTGGCAGCCGGCGAACGTCACTTCAGCATCGGTGCCGGTCCCCTGGATCAGGTGCTGGCACGCTTTGGCGCCGAGGCGGGGATCAGCATGGCCGGCAGTGCGCTGCTCACGGCAGGCAAGACCAGCCCGGGGCTGCAAGGGGATTTCAATACCGAGGCCGGCCTGAACCGCTTGCTGGCGGGCACCGGCCTGGGTTACGTGCGCCAGGCCGACGGCGGCTATGCCTTGCGCCTGCGCTTTGATGCGGTGTCGCTGCCGACGCAGAAGGTCAAGGGCGAGAACCCTGACGAAGAGGAGGTGTACCGGGCACCACGGTCATCGGTGTACATCTCCGCCGATGACATGCAGCGCTTTGGCGTGGTTTCAGTGGGCGATGTGCTCAAGGGCCAGCCCGGGGTGCAGGTCGGCGACAGCCGCAATGGCGGCGGCCTGGATGTGAACATCCGCGGCATCCAGGGCCAGAGCCGGGTGGCGGTGACGGTGGACGGTTCGCAGCAGGCGCTGGATGTCTATCGCGGTTATGCCGGGACCCAGCAGCGCAGCTACATCGACCCGGACATGATCAGCGACATCGCCATCGACAAGGGCCCGAGCCTGACCTCCAGCGCCATCGGCGGCACGGTGAAGATGCGCACCCTGAGCGTCGGCGACATCCTCAAGGATGGACAGAATGTCGGCCTGCGCCTGAAGGGCGATCTGTGGAACAACGGCGTTGCCCCGGCCCATCGCGACCCCCATTCGAAGACCGAGAGCCTGTACTCGGAACCGCACCAGAGCCGTGGTGGGCTGTTCGGCTCGGAGGCCGAGTCCGGCAGCGCCGCGTTCGCCTACAGCCATGAGTCGTTCGATGTGCTGGCGGCCTACGCCCAGCGCAACCAGGGCAACTATTTTGCCGGCAACAAGGGCCAGGACCGCTACCGCACCTATGACCGCTATGGCGAGGAGGAAACCAGCGTGGCCACCACCTACAACGCCGGGGAAGAGGTGCTGAATTCCTCGTCGAAGACCCAGTCGTGGCTGCTCAAGACCACCCTGCGTCCGGCGGACGGCCACAGTTTCGACCTTGGCTATCGCCGTTATGACGGGCGCATCGGCGAGATCATGCCCTCGGACATCTTCCGTTTCGGCACCGGTGGCATCTACCAGTACCCCCTGGGCCACACCCGGATCGACACCTACACCGCGCGCTACAACTACCTGCCGGCGGACAATCCGCTGCTGGACCTGACTGCCGACCTGTGGCTGACCGATGCACAGACCAGCCAACTGAGCGCCTGGTCGGCGCCGGCCTCCCAGGCCTATCGCACGGATCGCTCCTGGGCCCGCCAGGCCAACCGCCGCACGGGCGGCGGGCTGGCCAACACCTCGCGCATTAGCACCGACTACGGCGAGTTGAAGCTGGACCTGGGCGGCTCGTTTCAGCTGGAGGAGCTGCGTCCGCAGAAGGGCGTGGTCACCACCCAGGACGACATCAACGCCAACCGCAGCTTGCGCGAAGGCTCGCGGCAGGAGTTCAGTTTCAACGGCAAGCTGGAGTACCAGCCGGTGCAGCGCCTGACGCTGTGGGGCGGTGGGCGCTACACCCACTATCGCAGCAAGGACCATGTGGCCAATGCCACGGCGCGCAGAGAGGAACGCGAACACCGGTACGTGACCGTGTCGCGCCCCGACGACTATGGCTACCTGATGTGGTTCCCGGACCAGAACGGGCGGTACACCGATGCGACCGACCCACGGTTGCACAACGGCATCGTCTTCAACAACACCAACTACCCCTTCGAGGGCACGCCCTATAACCAGTACGGGGCGACCGATACTGAGGTCGGCGACTCGCAAGTGGGGCGGGTGGTCACCGGCTACACCTATTCTGGCAAGGACAGCAACAGCGGCGGCGCCTTTGCCCCGGCGTTCGGCATCAATATCGAGGTGCTGCCGGACACCTTTGTCTATGCGTCCTACACCCAGGGTTTTCGCATGCCTTCGCTGTTCGAAACCGGCTACGGCGTGCAGCAGACCACACCCGGCAAGGGCCTCAAGCCCGAGCGTTCGAGCAACTGGGAGATCGGCGCCAGCACCCTGCACAAGGGCCTGCTGGTGGATGACGATACGGCGGCGATCAAGCTGGCCTACTTCAACAACACCATCAAGAACTACATCACCCGCTACTACGACCCGAGCCCCGGCCTGTGGGGCCTGATGCGCTTCAGCAACACCGACAGCTACACCACTCGTGGCCTGGAACTGCAGACCCGCTACGATGCCGGGCGGATGTTTGCCGACCTGTCGTCCACCTACTACCTGAAGACCGAAACCTGCGACGCGGCCTTTGCCGCCACCCTGCGCGCCACCAGCAACCCCTATCGGAACACCGCCGACACCCCGGACTGCACCCCGGGCAGCTTCATGGGGTCCTACACCAACACCCAGAACCCGCCGCGCTTTGCCGGCAACCTGACCACCGGCCTGCGCTTCTTCGACCAGAGCCTGACCCTCGGCACGCGCATCACCTACACCTCGGGCCCCACCGTCACCGCCGACAAGCCCTGGCAGACCGGCGCCACCACGCCCCAGCTGAACTACCGCGAAGTGGCGCTGGTCGATCTGTTTCTGAACTACAAGTTGAAGGAAGACGCCAGCCTCAATGTGTCGCTGCAGAACCTCACCGATCGCTACTACCTGGACCCGCTGGCGCAGAGCTTCATGCCGGCGCCGGGGCGCACGCTGCGGGTGGGGATGCAGGCGAAGTTCTGAGGGCCGGGCAGTGGCCGGCTGGTTGCGATGACTCAAGGCGACGGCCATTCGGAGGGCGCTTTTGCGGCTAAAGTTTTGAGTGCCCTAATTGAGAGGAATCCCGATGAACCTTTTGTCTTCTGTATCGCCGCCCAAGCCTGTTGCCTTGCTGGCTTATGGCGGTTTGCTGCCGTTTCTCGGGCTGGCGTTGCTGGCCTTGGTGTCACAGGCTCAGCGTCTGTTGTGGTGCCAGGCGCTGGTCAGTTACGGGGCGGTGATCCTGAGTTTCGTCGGGGCCCTGCATTGGGGCTTTGCCATGATCGCTCCCGGCATGAACGCGCAGCAGCGTCGTACGCGCTTTATCTGGAGCATCGTCCCCGCGCTGATGGGGTGGGTCGCCACCTTGCTGCCTTTGTCATGGGGCGGGCTGTTATTGATTGCCGGATTTTTCGCGCACTGGCGGCATGACCGGCAGCTCTCGCAGGTCATGCACCTACCGGCCTGGTACCTGCCGATGCGTTTGCGCCTGACCCTCGTGGCCAGCGCCTGCCTACTGCTGGGTGTGCTCGTGATACTCATCGGGAGTTAAGCGCGACGTTGGATTATCCGGCCCCGGGGCATCGGTGGCGCCCACTACTGTTGCTCCTGTTCGGGAAGGTCGCTCTGGTATTCGCCCCACTCCATGTACGCGTAGTACCGGGTCATGGCTTCGACGTGGCTGTGGGCTTCAACTTCCCAGACCAGCTTGGCGTCGGGGTGAAGCAGTTTGCGTGCGGTGTCTCCCTGCGGGCCGCCCGGGCAGAATGTCTGACAGTCATCCGGTTCCATCCAGAGTTGGTAATTCATCTTTGATGCCCATGTTTTTTGCGGTTGTGCGCCCGTGAGTCTTTTGCCTTCGGGCCTCTGAGTGTGGCGGGTGCTTTATCGCCGTTTTGCTTCCATCGAGCCGACCGAGTGCAGATACTTCCGTGCCTGAGGGCTGGTGATCTTTTCTGGCTCAAGGACATACAGCGAGCTCCAAAGCGGTGGTAAACCCAGTTCCTCCATGTAGGAAGTGAAACTGTTGAAAGGCTCGGTGCCAATGTCCCCGGCAGTGAGCCAGAGCGACTCGCACTCTTGGCAAAGGTGCAGAATTTCCTGTGTTGCCCGCACTTGAACCTTGGTCACGACACCTTGTTCACATTCTGGACACTGCATATGTCGCCCTCGTTACTGGTGTGGTCGTCATCGTTGTTCTTGCGCATCCATATAGCGTTCTACCCAGTCGATCAGCGTCGGTGCGGCGAAAGCCGTCGGCAACAGCTGCCGCGCCGTGGTGGACAGGGTGAACGCGCCCTGGATAAAGCAGGTAATGCCGGCCACCAGGGCATCGAGTTGGCGCACGCGGCGTCCGCGTTCGGCGTAGCACTGCCGGAGCAGGCCTTTGAGCAGTTTCATCTGTGTCGCTAGCGCCGCCTGATAGACCTCGCGCACGTCGGGGTCGTGCACCGACTGCTCGCCGATCATCACCCAGGCGGCAACCGCATCGGGCTGGGCATCCGAGCCATAGGCAAGGTGTGCTGCGATGTAGGCCTGAAGTCGTTGCCCGGCGGTGTGTGCCGCCGCGGCCCGGGATTCGTAGCGCTGCTGGGCGTAGCCGGCCAGCGAGTCGACCAGTGCCACCAGGATTTCGCGCTTGTCCCTGAAGTGGTAGTGCACGAGGCCGGGGGTGAGCTCCGCGTGCCGGGCGATGGCGGCGATGGTGGCCCCGGCGTAGCCGGCCCTGGCCATGACGGCCTGGAGTGCCGCCACGATCTGGCCGCGTCTTTCGTCGGTGTTCGAGCGGCGTGCCATGTGTTTCTCCAATATTGGTTGTGCGACCAGTTTAGCATTGACATCGGCGGCGTCGCACCCTAGCGTTGCCAATATTGGTTGTAGGACCAACTTTGGAGAATCATGATGAATTCCCTGGCTGAAATACTGGTGGCGCGCCCCCAGGCTCCCTCGGTTGTGGTCGAGCGGCCTCTGGGTGAGGCGGTGCGGTGTGTCCTGGTGCACGGGTTTCTCTCGGCAAGCGAGTGCGATGCCCTGGTGGCCGCCACCGAGAAGCTCGGGTTCGCCAGCGCAGTGTCCGACTATCCGACTTCCTACCGCGACAACGACCGGATCGTGGCGGACGATCCGGCCCTGGCCCAGCGGTTGTTCGCGCGCCTGCGCCAGTGCTTGTCGCAGGCAGTGGGACTCGCTGCAGTGATGGACGAAGAGGGCTGGCGCATGGTCGGCGTCAATGAACGGCTGCGCTTTTGCCGCTATCGGCCCGGTACCCAGTTCCGTGCTCATCAGGACGGTGTCCACCATCGCCAGTCCAGCCAGTCGCGCCTGACCTTCATGATCTATCTCAACGACGATGCCTTCAGTGGCGGTGAGACGCTGTTCTTTGAGGGCCGCTCGGCAGCCATGTCGGGTCGCGATGCCACGCTGCGCCTGCGGCCCCGCAAGGGCAGCCTGATTCTGTTCGATCACGGGCTCTGGCACGCGGGGGCCCCGGTGGACTCGGGCCGAAAGTACCTCGTGCGCAGTGACCTGATGTACCAGCCGCAGCATTCTCGGTCGATCGACGGCCCGTTCCAGCCCGGCCACCAAGGGTACGTCTGGGCGCTTGCCAGCCTTGGCGAACGGGGGTTTGCCAGCGCCGGGCGCGACGCCAGCATTCGTCTCTGGAGTCGCGAGGGCGAGTACCAGGGCCGGCTCGACGGACACAGCCAATCGATCCTCGGCTTGCTGGAGATCGCGCCTGGCGAGCTGGTGTCGCACTCGCGTGACCGGACGATTCGGCGCTGGTCCTTGGCAAGCGCAACCTCGACGCTGGTCGGCACCTCGGATTCGGCGCTGCTGTGCTGTGCGCGGCTCGCCTGTGGCCGGCTGGTCAGTGGTGCCGCCGACGGCCGCGTAACGCTGTGGAACCTGGCATCCGGCACGGCGGACGAGCATCAGGCCCACGCCTCTTGGGTCTGGGCGATCGCGCCTCTGGGCAACGGTGGTTTCGCCACCGCCGCGGAAGACGGGACGGTCAAGCTGTGGCAAACCGAGCAGCGCGACTGCGTGCAAGTGATCGATCTGGGGCGTCCATTGCGGACGCTGGCGAGCTGGGTCGATGCCGATGGCCGCGTCACCTTGGTCGCGGGTGATCTTGACGGCACGCTGCACCTGCTGGCGTGCGGCCAGGCACTGACGCTCCTGGAGCGCTTTGCCGCCCATGACGGGCCGGTGCGGCGCGTGCGCTTCGAGGCGCGGCAGGTGCTGCTGAGCTGTGGCGAGGATGGCCTGGTCCGGCGCTGGCAACTGCCATCACGGCAGGGGGTGGTCATCGGCTCGCACGACAACTTCGCCACCGACGTGCTGCCCAATGGCAGCGGTCGCTGGATCAGTTGTGGCTATGACGGACGGATAAGGCAGCATGGCGCCACGGGCTAGCGTTCGGCCGGGCAGTCGCCCACCTGATGGGCCTCGCCGCTGCGTATGCCCACCAGGAGAGGGTGATCGGCGCGGCTTGCACCCTGGGCCCATTTGCCCAAGCGCAGTGCGGCCCGATCCACGGTCCTGGTCGCATAAATTTGAAAAGCCTGGAATTGCCCGCCAGAATCGCCCCCCGATCCGGCCCGAGTGCCGGAGTTTGGTGGTGAGAAGGGGCAGCAGTTGAAGCAACAGACATTGTCCATGCGCCTGGCGCGTGTAGCGGCGCAGGTGCCGGCTGGCGCGCGCCTGGCCGATATTGGCTCGGACCACGCTTACCTGCCGGTAGCCTTGCTGCTGCGCGGCAGCATTACGGCTGCGGTGGCCGGCGAAGTGGCCTTGACTCCGTACCAGGCGGCCTTGCGCACGGTGCGCGACAACGGCCTGGAACAGCAGGTCAGCGTGCGCCTGGCCGATGGCCTGGCGGCGATCGAGCCACAGGACCGGATCAGCGCCATCAGCCTGTGTGGCATGGGCGGCGAAACCATTCGCGACCTGCTCGACAGCGGCCAGGCGCGCCTGAGCGGCCAGGAACGCCTGATCCTGCAACCCAACGGCGGCGAGCAGCCGCTGCGCCAATGGCTGATGGACAACGGCTACCGCATCCTGTGGGAGGAGGTGCTGCGGGAAAACCGCTTCGACTACGAAATCATCGTCGCCGAGCGCTCCGGGCCGGTGAGCTACAGCGCCCGGGAGCTGTACTTCGGCCCGCGGCAAATGCAGCTTCGCAGCCCGGCATTCCTGGCCAAGTGGCAGCGTCTGCTGCACCTGAAGCAGCGTACCCTGGAGCGCTTCAGTCGGGCACAGGCGGTGCCGGAAGAGAAAGTGCAGGACCTGGCCCGCCAGGTGCGCTGGATCAGCGAACTGTTGGCCTGACTCGACTCATTCAATTGCCTGCAGCCCGCAAGACGCAGCGAGCTGGCCCGTGACCCTGCGCTCAGAGCGAGCGCTGGTTGACCCGGGCCATCAGTTGCTCGGCACTTTCCTTGCGCTCGGAGTAGCGATCCACCAGGAAGGCCTGCTGGTTTCGCAGCAGGAGAGTGAACTTCACCAGCTCCTCCATCACGTCCACGACCCGGTCGTAGTAGGCCGAGGGTTTCATCCGGCCGTCCTCGTCGAACTCCATGTAGGCCTTCGCCACCGAGGACTGATTGGGGATGGTGAACATGCGCATCCAGCGGCCCAGTACCCGCAACTGATTGACCACGTTGAACGACTGCGAGCCTCCGCACACCTGCATCACCGCCAGGGTCTTGCCCTGGGTCGGGCGCACGGCGCCGAGCTCCAGGGGGATCCAGTCGATCTGTGCCTTGAACACCGCCGACATCGCGCCATGGCGCTCCGGCGAGCACCAGACCTGACCTTCGGACCATTGCACCAGGTCCCGCAGTTCCTGGACCTTGGGGTGCTCCACGCTGGCGTCGTCGGGCAGTGGCAGCCCGGACGGATTGAACAGGCGAGTCTCGGCACCCAAGTGCTGCAGCAGGCGCGCGGCTTCTTCGACCAGCAGGCGGCTGAACGAACGGGCGCGGGTCGAGCCATACAGCAGCAGGATGCGGGGCTTGTGCTCGGGCCTGGCGAGCTCGCCATCCAGCAACGAGAGATCAAGGTTGGGCAGTTGTTCTGACATGTGTCCTCCGGCTCACAGTGTGCCAATGCGGTCCAGTTCGTGTTGCAGTTGCTCGCGGTCGAGGCGGTGCAACGGCAGGTCGAGGAAGGCTTTGCAGCGTCGCTCGATGTGCGCCAGGGTGGCGCGGAAGGCCGCCTCGACGGTGCCTTCGTCGGCGCTGATCGCCGATGGATCCTCCAGGTTCCAGTGGGCCTTGAGCGCCGGGCCGAAGAACACCGGGCAGGCTTCGCCGGCGGCCTTGTCGCAGACGGTGATCACGATGTCGGGCGGGTTGTCGGCGAAGGCGTCGTTGCCCTTGCTGTACAGGCCGCCGGTGGCGATACCGGCCTGCTCCAGGGCATGCAGGCTGCGGGGCAGTACCTGGCCCTTGGGAAAGCTGCCGGAACTCAGGGCCTGGAACCCCTGGGGGGCCAGGTGGTTGAACAGGGCTTCGCAGAGGATGCTGCGACAACTATTGGCTGTGCACATGAACAGGATTCGCATGGGTCATTCCTTGCGCTGTGGGCGGATGTCAAAGGCTCAAGACTCACGGCTTTGCGTTATCAGCAGCAGGTGGCGCGGACCGGGCGTCCCTGCATGTTCTGCAGGCGCAAGGCGTTTTGGCGCAGCCAGTCGCTGTTGGCCCGAAAGGTCACTTGCAGGATTTCCCCGACCCAGGCCGGCAGCTGAGGGTTGAGGCGGTAATAGACCCATTGCCCCTGGCGACGGTCGAGCAGCAGGCCGCTGCTGCGCAACTGGGCAAGATGACGGCTGATCTTCGGCTGACTGTCGTCGAGGGCGCACATCAACTCGCAGACACACAGCTCACCCTGGTTGGCAATCAGCAGGGTGGCGCGGGCGCGGGTTTCGTCGGCAAGGCTCTTGAACAGCTCAAGAGGCGTGATCATGGAACGTAGCTCGTATATATGGGTGTGCAAATATATGGAAATTCATATGTATTGTACAAGCGTTGCCGGGAGGGCTGTTCGGCTGCGGCGGGGATCAGGGGCTGACCGCTCATGCGGTCGACACTTGTCGCTGGCGAAATCGGGTCTATATGATCGCCACGTTGTGTCATCCGCGGCCGGTTTGGCCGGCGGCAGTTTCGGACTCTACAGGGACGTGCGATTGATGAAATGCAGATTCGGGAAAGGTCTGGGCGATAGCCTGGGCAAGACGTTGGCGGGTTGGGGCGTGGCCGGCCTGGTCCTCGCGTTGCCGTTGCTGGCCCAGGCCGGGCCGGCACCGATTCCCCCCGGTGCGGTGCTGGCGGTGATGCACAACGTCGAGGTGCCCGACCAGGATGAGGAGGCGCAACTCCAGGACGGCGTCACCGCGACCTTCTGGTACGGCCAGGAGCTGGACGTCGACGGCAAGCACTACTACGCCACCTTTGTCTGGCACACCCGGGACAGCGCGGCCCGCCAGGGCGAGGATTTTGCCGCCCCCGAGGTCCAGGTGCGGCTGGCAGATGCGACCTTCGAACTCACCCACCCGGGCCAGACGCCGGCCTATTCCATCCGCAGCATCGAACGCAAGATCGGTTTCTTCGGCGGCCGGGAAAAGCCCGAGGAGGTTGACGGCAAGCGCCAGGCCGTGGAGCAACGCACCGCCGATGGCCGGCTGTTGCTGGCGGTGCCCACCGCCACGTTCGACAACGGTGTGGTGACCAAGGGCTACACGATGTTGCTGTTCAACCCGAACAAGAAGCCGGAAGACGATGGCTGGGTCTGGTCCTATCTGGGGCAGGTGCGCACCGGTGAGGACAATTCCGCCGCTTGTGACGAGGGTGCGGTAATGCCCTGTATCGGCAGCGACGGCGAGTTGAGTTTTGTGGCCGGCCAGGGGCCGTTGCCGCAGGTGCAGGTCAAGGTCAGCGGCACCACCTTCCAGGGCCCGGGAAAAATCCGCTCCCTGGCCGCAGCCGATAACCTGACCTACGTCTACGACAGCAAGAGCCAGCAGTACACCAGCCAGGAACTGGCGTCGGGGCAGCCGTGAATCCGCCGGCGGCATGAGCGGCCGTCAGGGCACGGGTCGTGCCCCAGTCCTTGCGCCGCACCAACGCCTGCCAGGATGGGCCCCGGCATCGGGTATGCTGGCGGCCGATGAACCTGAGCAGAGGCACGGAACATGACTCGCCCGCAGTTGCTGGAAATCGATGTACGCGACCTGGGCTCGGCCCGTGAGCTGCATCTGGCCTTGCGCGATGCCTTGGGCTTGCCCCTTTGGTATGGCTGCAACTGGGATGCCTTCTGGGATGCCATTTCTGGTCTGGTGGAGATGCCGCAGCAGTTGCGGATCACGGGCTGGCACAGCCTTTCCCGACGCTTGCCGGACGATGCGCGGCTGATGGAACAATGCCTGCGGCGCCTGCAGAGCCAGTACCCGGCATCGGCCGCGCAACTGCAGTTCGATTGAGACGCAATGCTAAAAGCCGCGCTCGGGCGATTTACTAATGCCGCGCAATCCTCTATATATTTTCCCCTCGGCGCCGACCTTTGCGGCGCCACCGGGTGATAACAGGAGGATGCTATGTCACCGTTAAACGTGTAACCGCAACGCTTTGCCCCATCGCCACACCCTCGCTTGAACACCTCGAAACACGCTGGTCCCAGCGCTGGCTGGAAGAGGGCACCTACGCCTTCGATCGCAGTGCCACCCGGGACGCGGTCTACTCCATCGACACACCGCCACCTACGGCCTCCGGCTCGTTGCACGTCGGCCATGTGTTCAGCTACACCCACACCGATATCATCGCGCGCTTCCAACGCATGCGCGGCAAGGCCGTGTTCTATCCCATGGGCTGGGACGACAACGGCTTGCCCACCGAACGCCGGGTCGAGAACTACTACGGCGTGCGCTGCGAGCCCCTGGCGCCTTACCAGCCGCAGTTGCAGCCACCGGCCCGGGTCGCCGAGCGGCGCGCCGACTATGCGCCGGTCAGCCGGCGCAACTTTGTCGAGCTGTGCCACCAGTTGACCGCCGTCGACGAGCAGGCCTTTCGCCGCTTGTTCATGCAACTGGGCCTGTCGGTGGACTGGGGCCTGACCTACGCCACCATCGATGAGCGTGCGCAACGGGTCAGCCAGCGCGCCTTGCTGCGCAATTACCGGCGCGGCGAACTCTACAGCCAGCAGGCACCCTGCCTGTGGGACCTGACCTTCCAGACCGCCGTGGCCCAGGCCGAGCTGGAGGAGCGGGAGGTGGCCGGGGCCTATCACGAGCTGCGCTTTGAGGGCATCGACGGACCGGACCTGAGCATTGCCACCACCCGTCCCGAATTGCTCGCGGCCTGTGTGGCGCTGGTGGCGCATCCGGACGATCCGCGTTACCAGGGGCGCTTCGGCCAGCGGCTGCGCTCGCCGCTGTTCGAGGTCGAGGTGCCGTTGCTGGCCCACGCCCTGGCCGACCCGCAGAAGGGCAGTGGGCTGGCGATGGTCTGTACCTTTGGCGACCTGACCGATGTGCTCTGGTGGCGTGAACTGCAGTTGCCGACCCGCTCGATCATCGGCGCGGACGGTCGGTTGCTGGCCCAGGTTCCCGACTGGCTGGCCACCCCGGCCGCGCGCCAAGCCTATGCAACGCTGGCCGGGCGCAGCCTGCCCCAGGCGCGCAAGACCTTGCTGGCGCTATTGCGCGAATGCGGCGCCTTGCTTGGCGAACCGCGACCGATCCGGCACGGGGTGAAGTTTTTTGAGAAGGGCGACCAGCCCCTGGAGATTGTCGCCACGCGCCAGTGGTACCTGCGCAACGGTGGGCGCAGCGCTGAACTGCGCCAGCAGTTGCTCGGCCGCGGCCAGGCCCTGGAGTGGCATCCGCCGTTCATGCGCAGCCGCTACGAGCACTGGGTCGGCGGCCTCAATGGCGACTGGCTGATCAGCCGCCAGCGGGTGTTCGGCGTGCCGCTTCCGTTCTGGTATCCCCTGGATGCCCAGGGCGAAGCGGACTACGACAGGCCGATCCTGGCAGACGAGGCCTCGCTGCCGGTGGACCCGACCCTGGATACGCCAGCGGGCTACCGCCCCGAGCAACGCGGCCAGCCCCATGGCTTTATCGGCGAACGGGACATCATGGACACCTGGGCTACCAGCTCCCTGACCCCGCAGATCGCCGCCGGCTGGGAGGAGGGCGACGACCTGTTTGCCCGGGTCTACCCCATGGACCTGCGCCCCCAGGGTCACGACATCATCCGCACCTGGCTGTTCTCGACCTTGGTGCGCAGCCACTTCGAGGCGGCCACGGCGCCCTGGAAGCATGTGGCGCTGTCGGGCTGGATCCTCGATCCGGACCGCAAGAAGATGTCCAAGTCGCGGGGCAATGTGGTCACGCCCCAGGGCTTGCTGGAGCAATACGGCAGCGATGCCGTGCGCTATTGGGCGGCCCTCGGGCGCCCGGGCAGCGACACCGCCTTCGAAGAGCAGCAGATGAAGATCGGCCGGCGCCTGGCGCTGAAGTTGTTCAACCTGTCGAAGCTGGTATTCGGCGTGCCGGGCGACCCGCAGGGGCCGGTCGAGCAGAGGCTGGACCAGGCCATGCTGCAACGCCTGGGGGCGGTCACCGCCGCCGCCGAGGCGGCGCTGGAGGGCTACGACTACAGCAGCGCGCTGATCGGCATCGAGGGTTTCTTCTGGTGGTTCTGCGATGACTATGTCGAGCTGGTCAAGCGCCGCGCCTATCGCCTCGAGGGGCACTCGGCGCGCAACGCCCTGGCGGCGGCCTTGAGTGTCCTGCAACGTTTGTTCGCGCCGTTTCTGCCCTTTGTCTGCGAGGAGGTCTGGCGTTGCTGGCAGCCGGGTTCGGTGCACCGTGCCCAGTGGCCCGAGGCGCAGGTGGCCGAGGACTTTGTCGAGCCGATGCTGGAGGCGGTCAGCGCCACGCTGGCGGCCATTCGCAAGGCCAAGTCCGATGCCCGGCAGTCGATGAAGGCCGCAGTGGCGCGCGTTGAGCTGGTGCAGCGTGCGCCGCTGCTGGAGTCCCTGCAATGGGCCCGTCAGGACCTGATCGAGGCGGGGCAGGTGGCCAGCCTGGTGTTCATCGAAGGCGCGCAGCCTCAGGTGCGGGTCTGGTTGCAGGATTGACCTGCTGCCACCTCTGCGCCCCCATGAAGCGTCAGCTTCGTGGGGGCGCCCCGGCAGGATGAATCTTGTCGTGATCTGAGCGGCAAGCGGTTTATGCTGCCCGGGCGCAGTAGGTCGCAGCCCATGGAGAAACCGGTGAGTATCAAAGACAGTCCCGAGGATTATCAGGACCTGAAGCGGGCCGTCAGCCTGCTGGAATCCCCTTCGTTGACCGCGCGCCTGTCCGGCCTGCTGGGCTCGCCGATTGAAAGCGCGGTCAAGGCGTTGCCCAATTGGGTGTCCGGAAAAATCAATGGCGCGGTGGTGGCCGCGCTGCACACCTCCGCCGATGCCGCACTGTGGAGCCTGGAAAACACCCCGAAAAAACAGGCGTCGACGCTCCTGCACAAAGTCTATGCCGCCACCTCCGGCGCAGTGGGCGGCGCTTTCGGGTTTGCCGCGCTGTTCGTCGAATTGCCTATTTCCACCACCATCATGATGCGCTCGGTGGCCGATGTGGCTCGCAGCGAAGGCTTCGACCTGGAGGATTTCGCCACCAAGCAGGCGTGCATCGAAGTGTTCGCCATGGGCGGCAACAGCCAGGCCGATGACGCCACCGAGACCGGCTATTACATCACCCGCAGCTTCACCACCCAGGCCATGCAGCAGTTGTCCAAGGAACTGGCGGCGATTGCCGCCAAACAGGGTGCCGGGGCGGCCGGCCGGTTGTCGCCGGGGCAGGTGGGCAAGTGGCTGGCGCTGCTGATCGAGAAGGTCGCCAGCCGTTACGGCGTGACCATTTCCAGCAAGTTCGCGGCCCAGGCGGTGCCGGTGATCGGCGCCTTTACCGGCGCCACCATCAATGCACTGTTCACCGACTTCTATCAGGACATGGCCCGCGGGCACTTCATCGTCAAGCGCCTGGAGCACAAGTACGGCTTCGAGCAGATCAAGGGCGAGTATGCGCAGATCCTGGGGCGGCGGTTGGCAGGCTAGGGGGGCTGCAATTGAGCGATTTTCCGGTTATTCGCACCCCGCGCCTGATCCTCAGGGAATTGGTGCCGAGCGATATCCCGGCGCTGTTCGCGATTCACAGCGACGCCGAGGCCATGCAGTGGTTCGGCACCGACCCCATTACCGATTACCAGCAGGCCGAGCAATTGCTGGCGCTGTTCGCCAGCTGGCGGACCTTGCCCAACCCGGGCGTCCGCTGGGGTATCGAACGCCATGCCGAACCCGGCCTGCTGGGCACCTGTGGCCTGTGCAAATGGAACCGCCAGTGGCGCAGCTGCGCCATCGGCTTCGAGCTGGCGCGTGCAGCGCAAGGGCAGGGGCTGATGACCGAGGCGCTGGAGGCCATCCTCGACTGGGGCTTTGCCCACATGACGCTGAACCGGATCGAGGCCCAGGTGCACCCGCAGAACCTGGCGAGCCTCAGGTTGTTGGAGCGGATGGGGTTTGTTCGCGAAGGGCTGTCACGGCAGGCGGGGTATTGGCTGGGGGCGCATCATGACCTGGTGCAGTACGGGTTGTTGAGGGCCGATTGGCCCAGCCCGCCGCCGCTCGCCGCGCGTTTTGTGTAACCCCGTGGCGTGACAATCAAGCGGGCGCTGGCCGCTTCAGCGGTTGTCGGTTGGTGGGCGGCATCCGTTGTTGCGCGCCAGTCGATAGATCGATTGCACACCCGCGCGCATCTTTTCCACGGCGCTGGCATTGACCGAATGGATATGAATCTGCGGGGGACAGAACCCATGCAGCGCCACCGCCTCTTCGATCCACAGGATCACGTCGTAGCCGGTGCCGCGTGAGTCATCGCCGAGGTCGTGGTCGAGGCTGACGGCTTCGACGCCGCCGGTTTCGAGCAGCGCGATGACTTCGTCCGGCCAGTAGGTACGAATCCAGCCGGGCGGGGTCTGGCGTTCGTCTACCACCTTCAAGCTTGCGCAGGATTTTTCCAGCAGTGGATTAGTCCGCCGCAGTTGTGTAGAAACGCTCCATTATTCAATCCGGCACTCGCTGCCAACCCAGGTAAACCTTATGCGGCCCAATGCCGAACTGCGATTGTTTGCACTGCCGGCCTGCGCCGGTCTGGTCTATGCCGTGACCAAGGGCCTGATCAAGGGCTGGAATGGCACGCAGCTGTTTTCCGGGTTTCTGTTTGGCAGCGTGATTGCCATGGTCCTGGGCATTCCCCTGTTGCTGTGGATGGACCGGCGCTGGCCGCAAGCCAGGACACGCTATCTGTGGCTCGGCCTGATCCTGAGCCTGGTCGCCACCTTGCTGGTGCGCACCTCGTGGATGCAGTTGCTGTTGTTGCCGCTGGCCGGCGGGTTGGTCCTGGGCGCTCTGTACAGTCTGGTGAGCCGGGGTATCGACAATTTGCCGGTGCCGCTTCATGGGCGGGCGCGGCAAGGGTGGCGGATTCTGGCCGTGCCGCTGTCAGGGGCGCTGACGCTCGGTGGGGTGGCAGTGACGCTCTATCCAAAGGGCGTGGAAAGCCTGCCGGTTTTCTCGCTCGGGGCGCTGATCGGTGCGTGGATTTCGATGCTGGTCTGCTGGCCGATGCTCTGGCTGGTGGAGCGCTTCCTCGCCACCGGCTGGCGCTATGTGATCGGTGGCGGGCTCAGTGGCCTGCTGATCTGGCTGCTGTCCGGGGCCCCGGGATTGTTCGCCGAATCACTGAAGGGGGCTTCGGGTCTGGACTACTGGATCCCCTTGTTCAACCGTGGGGTCTTTCCGTTCCTGCTGCTTGGACTGCTGGCCGGGATGCTGTTATCGCTGTTCAACGGCCTGGGCCCGCGGCGCCCCGTGACCACCGGCGAGTAATCCGCCGGCGCCGCGTCATTGACCCTCTACTTGCAAGGATCCGCTCGATGAACCTCAGCCCCATCACCCATGTCAGCTTTGATGCCGAAATGCTCTGCCTCGGCTGGGCCGATGGCCTGCAATTGCGTCAGCCGCTGAGCCGCTACCGATGCCTGCACGAGGCCACCCCCGAGCAGCGGGCGCAGTTTCAGATCGAGCGCCGAGGGCGTTGGGTGTCCTGGCCGCAGTTGGGCGAGTCAGGGGTCAGTGTCGAGGCCATCGATTGGATCTGGGAGCACCTGTGCGATGAGTCCATGGCGCGCTTGCAGGCGGTGGAGTGGCAGCTCGACCGCTTGCCGGCGGACGATCAAGCCATCGTTGCGCTCTGGCGCCTGGAGGCGGACGGCTACAACGGCGGCTTCCTGCAGTTCTTCTGCAACTGGGGCGAGCAGACCTGTGAGCTGGCGCTGGACACCCTGGCGGCCATCGGCGCACGCAACGCCCGGGGGCTGGTCAGCCGCCAGCGGCAGTTGATCGCCCACCTTGAGGGCCATCCGCAACTGGAGCAACGCTGGGACATTCCCGGCTTGCTCAGCGACGAGCAGCATGAGCTGATCAGCGGCGAGCTGGACGAGCAGCTGTGGTCGGCGATGGAGGAGGTGCCGGCGTTGGCGGTGAAGTATTTTTACCTTGGTTGATGCTCGCTGTGCTGTGTTCTAATGCCGCGCCCCGTACCGGCAAATGGACTTTATCCCGTGTCTGAACCTCGTATTCGCGCGCTGGCGCTGTGTGTCTTCCACCACCAGGGCAAGATCCTGGTCAATCAGTTCGTTGATGCCGACACGCAACAGACGCTGTTCCGGCCGCTGGGCGGCGGTATCGATTTCGGGGAGCACAGTGCTCGGGCGATTGTCCGGGAAGTGCAGGAGGAACTGGGGCAGTCGATCAACCACCTGCGGCTGATCGGCACCCTGGAAAGCCTGTTCACCTTCGCCGGCAAACCCGGCCATGAAATCGTCCAGGTCTACGACGCCCGCTTCGACGATCCGAGCGTTTACCAGCGCGCCCATCTCGATGCCCGGGAAAGCGACGGCGCCCCCTTCGTTGCCCGCTGGCATGACAGCCGCAGCTTTAGCGAAGGCACGCCGCTGGTGCCCCAGGGGCTGGGCGAGCTGCTGAAGAACGCCGGGTTGCTCGGCTGAGGGAAAACAGGCCGGGCGCTCGCTCCTGGCCTGGCGCCACGAAACACCTGGCAACGCATCCCCAGGCCGATCGGCCGCGGCCTATGTCATTCGGCAGATGTGCGTCTTTACCCGCTTCTCGATACTCGAGCCTCCCTGGCACAGCCCGCCGTGATCACGCCTGGCGGGTTGGCCGTTGTTCGAGTAGTGGAGTGATGCATGCGTAAATTGACCCTTCTGAGTACCAGCCTGCTGTTGTCTTCCCTGGCCGTTTCCACGGCCCAGGCCTTCGAAGCCGGCGACATCATTGTCCGTGCCGGCGCGGTGACGGTGGACCCGCGCGAGAGCAGTTCCAGCGTCAAGGTCGATCGTGGCGCCCTGGCCGGCACCAACCTGGGGGGCAAGGCGAGCCTGGGCAGCGATACCCAATTGGGCCTGAACTTCGCCTACATGCTGACCAACCATCTGGCGGTGGAACTGTTGGCGGCGACCCCCTTTGAACACAACGTGAGCCTCAGCGGCACCGCCGGCGGTATCGCCGATGGCAAGCTCGGCTCCCTCAAGCACCTGCCACCGACCCTGAGCCTGCTGTACTACCCGATGCACAGCAAATCGGCGTTCCAGCCCTATGTGGGGGCGGGGCTCAACTACACCTGGATCTACGATGAAAAGGTCGGCAGCCGGGCTTCGGCCGCCGGTTTCGACAATTTTCGCGCTGGCAACTCCTGGGGCTGGGCGGCACAAGTGGGCATGGACTACATGCTCACCGACCGGCTGATGCTCAACGCGCAGATGCGCTACATCGACATCAACACCGATGCCTATGTGAACAACAGCCAGCTCGGGGTGCGTTCCAAGGTGAATGTGGATGTCGACCCGTTCGTGTACATGGTGGGGTTGGGCTACAAGTTCTAGGCCATGGAGCGGGACGCTGCGCCGAGGTCCGGCGTCCCCAGCCCGGTGAGTGTTTTTCAAGGGAATGTTTTTGTGGCGCCATGGTCGATTCGATATGGCCCGCTCATGACCCGTCGGTTGTCGCCTACGCGCCCGTGCGCCGGCCTCGGTGCGCTGCTCTGTCGCTCAATGGCTCGGGGCTGGCGTTGATCCAGGGTCCATGACTTGTTGGAAGAGTCGATCATGCACTTCATCACAAGGCTTGCCTGCTACGGTTTGATGCTCTATGTCGCCCAGCTGCTGGCCGCCGAGCCGCAAGCTGCAATTCAGGAAGTCGCCAAGGACAAGGCACAGGTTCTGGAGCAGAAGGTCGCGGACAAAGAGAGCCCCAAGGCCGAGCCCCAGGCGGCCCCCATCACCAGGACTGAAGTCCAGGCCGTGGATCCCGCCGGACAGGCACCGGTGGACGATGCCATCACCTGTCTGTCGCGGACCCTGTATTGGGAAGCCAAAGGCGGCGAGTCTGCCGATATGGAAGCGGTGGCCGATGTGGTCCTGAACCGCCTGGGCCATGAGGGGTTTCCGTCTACCGTGTGCGAAGTGGTCAAGCAGGGTTCGGAGAAAAGTCCCTGCCAGTTTTCTTGGTGGTGTGACGGCCGTCCCGACCAGGTGCAAGAGGAAGAGCGCTACACCATCGCCAAGGAAATTGCCCGCAAGGCGCTGAATCAGCAGCTCAAGGACCGCACCGGCGGTGCCCTGTACTTTCACGACCGCAGCGTTTCACCGCAGTGGGCCAAGAGCTATATCAAGACCACTGAAATCGGCCATTTCCTGTTCTACAAACCCAAGGATCTGGCGGCGCGCTAGCGGCGCCGGGCGCGGTGGCGTTCAATTTGTCGGGCCGTGCTGACGCAGCCAGCGCTTGCCCAGGGGCGTCAGCCGGTGCCGGATGGATTGGCTGAAGCGTTTGCGAGAAACCTGATGCAGCAGGGTTTCGCACAGCTCGCGATCCAGTGGAAAACCCGACTCCAGCCAGATCACGGCACGTTGCGCCCAGTATTCCGAGTCGGACTCCAGGGCGGTCAGCAGTAACTGGCGCAGGTCGATCGCCTGGGGCGGCGGGTGCTTGATATCCCGCTCGGCCAGGGCGCCGGGCAGGTTGGCCGCTACCGACTCGTAGGGGCTTTCCAGCAGCGGCAGCAGCCATACGTAGCACCAGTGCTGGCTCATCTGTTGGTCGATCCTTCATCTAGTGGCGCTGCTGCGCCCGGGGTCAGGGCAGCTGCGGATAGTGATCGGTGATGGCATGCCAGCTGGCCTTCATGGCCACGCAGTGGTGCTTCTGCTTGGGGGCCGTGAATGGCGTATCCAGGGTGGCGATGGCGATTGAAATCCACTCGGCGTATTCGCCCCGGGCATCTCGCCAGAACAGCGATGAGCCACAGTGGCAGCAGAACTGGCGCCATACGCCGGGGGAGGACTCATAGCCCTTGAGGGCTGTGTCGGGGTCGCTGAGGTGCAGATTCGCGCGCGGCGTGCTGGCGTAGGAGGCAAAGGCTGCACCGTGGCCCTTCTGGCATTTGTGGCAATGGCAGTGGGTGACGGCTTTCAGCGCGCCGGACACTTGATAAGTCACCGCGCCGCACAGGCAGCTGCCTTGATACCGGTTTTGCATGGTCAGGGTTTCCGAAGTGTCGGGTCAGCGTTGCCGCAAGTGGGCGAACCCTTTATAAATCGCCGGCGGCTTATCGCGGCCGCGGTCCTGGGGGCTGCCCGCAAGGAGCGACATAGTGAGTCAATCGCCTTGCTCTCTCAACACTTGTGTTCGCGGTTTTTCGCGCATGCAGGGCCCCATGGGCAGGGCGACGCCGCCCTGCGCGCAGCGCCGGCACCGAACGGCAGGAAAGGGCCGGGCAACCTGTAACGCGCCCTGGCCAACGGCCGGGCAGAGGAGAAACGCATCATGCAGGCATTGGAAAACCGCATTCCGCCACCGCTGGTCGCGGTGCTGTTCGGGGTCTTGATGGGACTGTTTTCGCGCTGGTTGCCGGGCCTGGATCCGGACCTGCACACGCGCCTGCTGCTGGCCTTGCCGCTGCTGCTGGCCGGGCTGCTGTTTGTCCTGGCCGGGGGGCTATCCTTTCGCCGGGCCAGGACCACGGTCAACCCGCTCAAACCCGCCAGCGCCTCGGCCCTGGTGACGTCGGGCATCTACCGCTACACCCGCAACCCGATGTACGTCGGCTTTGCCCTGTGGTTGCTGGCCTGGGGGCTATACCTGGCCTCGCCCCTGGTGCTGCTGGGCGTCCTGGGGTTTGTCCTGTACATGAACCGCTTTCAGATCAGCCCCGAAGAACGGGCGCTCGGGCAGCTGTTTGGCGCTGATTTTGCGGACTATCGACAGCGGGTGCGGCGCTGGCTGTAGGCCTCTGCCGGGACCGAACGGCGTTGGCGACTTTCTTCCTCGCCAATTCCTCGGTGTTTTCAGGCTTGGGGTTGATCCTGTGCTCGATCTTCAAGGTCAACGGGCAACTCACTCAAGGGCATACATCATGAACCAGCAAAACCGCGACAACCGCGCCAATCAACTGAATCCTAACAACCCTGCCTACTGGAGCTCACGGGAGGGCGGCAGTGCGGTTAAGGGCAGTGGGAAACGCCCCCGGGATGCCCGAGGGGATATCCAGAACTCCAACAAGGGCACGCCAGGTACCAACCCCATCTATGACAAAGGCCAGGGTAATCGTGGCAAGCAGCTGAATCCGAATCAGTCACCGTCAAAACCTCAATGACCAAGGCTTTGGGGCCGGAGTTCTGCCGGCCCTAATCTTCAGGGCAGGGGATGCCCCAGAACCATGAGCGCTTTGCGGTACTCCTGTGGATAGGTGGAGAACACTTCGCCGATCAGTTGCGCAGGCAGCCCCAGCCTGAGCATCTCTTTCTGCAGAAAACGTATTGTTTCGGCGAAATGCAGCATTTGCCGTAGCGCATCGACTTCACGACCTCCCTGGCTATCGGCTATGCCTTGCAATGCGGCAGTCCTCATCGCGACTGCCTCGGCCAGTGAGCGCACGCTGGTGAGGGAAGGCCGGCCTTTGCCGCCGTTGATCCAATCCCGCAGCAGGCGCTGTTTGGAGGTGATGTCCCGGACTTTGCCCTGTTGGTACTCATGCTGGGCCCAGAGTTCGCCAAGGGCGGCCGTGTCAGAACATCCCGCTAGCCGGACGAAATGTTCAATGCACTCGCCGAGGGGGTTGCTCCACTCCGATGGGTCAGATGTCAGCCTTGGCAGCCAGCGTATCAGTGGCTGGGAGTCCTCCACGCTGCCTTGCTGCATCAGAGCTTCGTTCAACACCACGGCATCGGCGGTCAGCCAGGCGGCAAAACGCAGCAATGTGGCGACGCTATCCGCCAGTCTCGTATGCACAAAGTCGGCATGGCTGGTCAGCGCGTGATCATCGAGTTTGCTTGCCAGCAATGCCTCGAGCCGCGCCCTTGAACTGGGCGTGCCCAGATCTTCGGCCAAGGTGGACGCGGCCAGCACTGCCAGTTTTGCCGCGCCGCTTGGGGCGCAAGGCAGCAGCTTGCACGCCAGGTGCCACTCTGTCTCGAGCTTGTCTTTCCAATAGTCCACACAGGGCTTGCTGTTGAAGAGCGGGCTACCGATCAAGCCCAACCATTCTGCGTAGGGTCGCCATAGCGCATCCTTGTGCCGAATCTCTTGCTGCAGCTGTGTCAGCGCCGGACGGCTTTGCAGCATCTTTTCCAGCTTGAGCTTCTGGGTCGGACGCATGTCCCTTGTGAGCTGACAGCCAGTAAACCATTTGCTGAAGGTTTTCCAGGTCAGCCAGCCAGGCCGATGCGCCTGTTCATACAGATTCCGTTGCAAGGTCGGCGTGTGGAGCAGGTCGAGGACCGTGGCCAGGGGCAGGAAGTACAGACAGCCCTGATAGACGGGAATCAGGGCCTCTTGATCGGTGACTGGCAGGTGGGAATCCAATACTCGCTCCTGATGACGCTGGGCTGTGCTATCAGTGCATCATCTTGCGCCGCTTTGCACGGCGGGGCGGCCCGACACGGTGCTGGCCGGGCCATCGGCGCTGGCCGGTATCAGGCGGCCACTTGCGCCTGAATCTGCAACTGGCCATCCACCTCCTGGACCAGGCCGCTGGCGACGAACAAGGGTAGCAGCCGTTTGTGCAGCTCGGGTTCGACAAACTCTTTCACCGTCGCCAGGTCGAGGTCGCCGCTGCCGGGCAGTTCGGCCTTGGTGAAGGACAGCCAGGCTTTCTTCAGGGCCAGCAGCACGTCGCTGCCGGCGGTGGTGGCGAAGCGGCGGTTGGCTACCTTGCCGGCAAAGTTGAAGCTGTGCGAGTGCTCGTAGCCGGTTTCGTCTCCCTGGCTGGCGACGCAGCGGCCACAGGTGCAAGGGCCGTCGGCGAAGGCGGCGCGCAGGTAGCTGTTGAAGTCGACGATGGGCTTGAGGGCCAGGCGCTTGTCGACTTCGAACAGGTCACCGGTCATTTTTGCTTCACTGCTCAAGGTCAGGTTCCTCAGGGTCGGGCGGTGTATTTCCAAGGGGCGCACCATACCAGCCGGATCGGTCGAGGGGTACTTTTCCGGCGTTGCCCGGTGCTTGGCCAGGCACGCCCTCTGCTAGGATCCATCAGGTTCTGTGGCGGGCCGACAAGCCCTGATCAATCACTGTGCCTGTACCTCATCGAAGGATGACTCATGTCCATCTACGCCATCACCGTGCCCTGTTTCACCCAGATGCTGCTGGCCCTTGGCGGCTTTCTACGCAAGGGCGAGGAGCGTGCCCGGGAGCAGGGGTTCGACCCTCAGGTTCTGCTGCAGTCGAGGCTGGCGCCGGACATGCATGATCTGGCGGCCCAGGTGCGTTTTACCTGCACCCAGGCCCGGGAAGCGCTGCAGCGCCTTGGCGGGCAGCCGCTGAGCGTGCTGCAGGCGCCGGTCAGCATGGTCGAGGCCCTGGCACTGATCGACGATACTCTGGCGTTCCTGGCGGCCGCGGATCGCGAGGTGATTGATCGCAGTGGCCCGCGAGCCATTGCCATCGAGCTGCGCGACGGTATCGCCTTCGACATGAACGGCGAAGAGTTCGTCCGCAACTGGGCGATACCGCAGTTCTATTTCCATCTGGTCACGGCCTACAACATTCTGCGGCATAACGGCGTGCCCCTGGGCAAGGCCGATTATGCCCAGCATATGTTTGCCTATTTGCGTCAGCCGTAATGAGCGTCGCCGCGCTGGCCGATCATTCTCCGGCGATCGTCAGGTAGCCGCGGATGGCGCGCATGACCCGGCGCTCCAGGTCCAGGGCGTCGGTTTCGCCTCGCTCACCCGCGGCATCGATCATGCCGTGGGTCAGGGCGAACAGGTCATGGGCCACGGTGGTCACGTCATCGAGCACCCATGGCGCATCGGCCAATTGCAGGGCCTCGACCAGGGTTTGATGAATGACCTGGGCCACTCGCTGATGGCGTTCCTGCAACGGCAGCCGTCGTTCCTCGAAATCGATGACCCGGGCCAGTTCCGGCCGGCGCAACTGGTGGGTCACCGCGGCCTGGACCATGGCGCGGATGCGCTCCAGGGCGTCGGTGAGATTGCTAGCCGCCTGGATGTCGTGCAGCAGTTGCGCCGTCTCTCGTTCGATCAGGGCCACGGTCAGGGCATCACGATTGGGAAAGTACTGATACAGCGACCCGATGCTGACCCCCGCCCGCTGCGCCACGGCATTGGTGGAGCAGGCGGTGAGCCCCTGGGTTTCCAGAATGCGAGCAGCGGCTTCCAGAATAGCCTCGACGGTGTGGGCCGAACGGCGCTGGCTCGGGGTTTTACGCGGGTTCAAGGGGGGCGTGGCAGGGTGTTTTGACATGGCGCCAATGCGAGTTTGAAAGGTGAGCGATGGCTCGTATTCTGCTTGGGCCAACCCTGTCTCTCAACCCTTTGTTCATCAGGAGTCAACACTATGTCCGTCGCCGTGCTCAGCGTGTTCATGCTGGTCAAGACCACCCCGGAGTGGCTGGGATTCTCCGTCGAGGAGCGCTTTGATCTGATGCGTACCCAGATGGAGCCGATTCTGCAGAAACACTCGGCAGAGGTGTCCATGCGCTTTTTTGATATCGAGTTCTATTCGGCTCGGGTCACCGATCTTTGGTGGTGGGAGGCCAGCAGCCATCACGCTTATGAGTTGTTGGTGGAAGAACTGCGAGAAACGCCGTTCTGGGATCGCTACTTCAAGGTCGTGGAAATTCTCCCCGGAGTGGAGAATGCCTATGCCAAGAACTATGGCCAGCGGCCATTGCTGGCCTCCTGAGGCGCCTGTTCCGTCGTTGCACCCTCCCGGTTGGCCGGGAGGGTTTTTGCCGTTTGCCCGGTTGCCAGCACCTTCGGCCGTTGGCTGCTACAGCGCCGGACGTGGCAGGTGCAGCCATTCCTGCACCGCCGGGTGCTGCCATTGGTGCCGGGCATAGTCCACCAGGCGCGTCGGCACCGGGTCGCCATTGAGAATCAGCCGGTTGAGCATCAGCGCCAGATCGACATCGGCGATGGACCATTGTTCGAACAGATACTGACCGCCATCCGCCAGCAGCTCCTGGGCCGCCGCGATCAGCTGGTTCGCCGCTGCTGCGGCGGCCGGCGACAGCGGTCCGCCGCGGTGGCCATAGAACACCACCAGAGTCGAGCGCTCCTGGCGGATGGGCAGCAGGTCGCTGCGCAACCAGGCCTGGACCTGGCGGGCTCTGGCGCGTTGTCGCGGGGTGTGGGGATAGACCGGGTTTTGCGGGAACAGCTGCTCCAGGTATTCAGCGATGGCCGAGGATTCGGACAGGGCAAAGCCTTCATGCACCAGGGTCGGCACTCGCTGCGTCAGGGACAGTCGGGCGTAGTCCGCTGTGCGGTTCTGGGCCGTCTCCAGGTCGATCGGCAGCAGTTCGAAGTCGATGCCCTTTTCCCGCAGCGCCACGAACACGGACAGGGCATAGGGGCTGGTGAACTGGGCATCGACGTACAAGCGCGGGCGGGCGTTGGTCACGGTGGGATCTCCAATGGGGAAGGGGACACGCTAAGAGATCCCGGGCGATAAAGAAAATGCACGATTTTTATCCGTGCATTCCTTTCTGGAATACTGAGCCGGCCAAGCACCCCTCAGGGAGCACAAGGTGCCCTTGTTCCAAAACCCGCGCCTGATCAGGCGTCCCCTGACCCGGGACGATTGACCTGAGGTGCGCCTGTACCGCATGACGGGCCAGCAGTGGCAGGCACTTTGCCTTGATCGATAAGGCAATCTGCTGGCCCCGCACTGGCTGATGTATCGGCAAAATCACTTTATTTTCAGGTGGTTAGGTGACCGATAAATGCGCCATGTGTTGATTACGCTGACTTCGTGCGCCCTGTTGGGCGGTGCCGGGATGACCCAGGCCAAGGAGCTGCAGGCCAATGATCGCTATGTCTGCAGTTGGGGCGCGGGAACGGCCGCCAGGGCCCAGGAGCTGAAATTGTCCGGGGTGTCGCTGTACGCGGCGCGGCAGAAGATCCAGACCTACAAGTTCAGCAAGGGCTGGATGCGCATGATGGCCCTGGGGATCACCGAGCAGACCTACGACAGTGCCTCGCGGATCAGGCCCGAGGCCCTGCGCAAAAGCTTCTACGAGGACTGCGTGCGCTACAAGCTGGCTCGGCGCTAGGGGCATGCAAACGCTCAGGGATGGGCGAGCGAGCCCCGGCGGATCCTTCTGATCCGTATTTTTCTTGCGTATCTGCGTCTGTTATCAGAACAGCCAAGGTTTGAAAATGGCGCGCCCGCCCGGCCTCCCGGCTGGAAACCGGGCCCGCTGCACCGCATACCTACTGTTCAGGAGGCCTGATGACTAAGATGGCGTTTTTCTTGTTTGGATTTTTAGCCTTGACCATCGCGATCGGTGCGCTTGCCACTATCTCTCCGACCTAGACCCCAAGCCGTTTGCAGCACCCGTCGCCAGGTAAGGCGCAAGCAGTGGCAGGTCTCTTGAGCCTGCCACTGTCGTTTCTGTCACCGGGCCCAACGCTTGGCCCCGGCCACGCAGAGAATCACCGCCAGAGTGACCCCGAGCATGCCCAGGCTGACCTGTTCGTGCAGCAGGCCGGCGGCCAGGGCCAGACCAAAAAACGGCTGCAGCAATTGCAGTTGGCCGACCGCGGCGATCCCGCCCTGAGCCAGGCCGCGATACCAGAAGACGAACCCGATCAGCATGCTGAACAGCGAGACGTAGCCCAGGCTGAACCAGGCCGGCAGGCTGATGCCGCTGAAGTCGGGCGGGGCGCTGAACAGGGTCAGTGCGGCCATGATCGGCAACGACAGCACCAGGGCCCAGCAGATCACCTGCCAGCCACCCAGGGTCCGCGACAGCTTGGCGCCTTCGGCATAACCCAGGCCGCAGACCAGCACCGCCAGGAGCATCAGCGCATCACCACGTGGCGAGGCCGTGAGGCCCTGGGACAGCGCGTAGCCCACCACCAACAGGCTGCCCAGCAGTGAAAACAGCCAGAACACCGGGCGCGGTCGCTCGCCGCCACGCAACACGCCAAACACCGCGGTGGCCAGAGGCAGCAGGCCAAGAAACACGATGGAGTGGGCCGAGGTCACGTATTGCAGGGCCAGGGCGGTCAGCAGCGGAAAGCCCAGGACCACCCCCAGGGCGACGACACCCAGGGGCAGCAGTTGTGCCGGGTTCGGGCGCCTTTCCTTGAACAGCAGCAGGAGGCACAGGGCCAGAAGCCCGGCGAGGCTGGCCCGGAGCACAGTGAGGAACAATGGCTCGAACTCCAGCACCGCGACCCGGGTGGCCGGCAGCGAGCCGCTGAAGATCAGCACCCCGATAAAGCCGTTGAGCCAGCCGCTGGCGGAGGATTCCAGGGCGGGTGATTGCAGGTTCGATGTTCGTGTCATTGAGGGAGTGCTCAAGAGTTCAGGGGCCGCCATGGCGGGGCTTGTGTTGCAGGCATCCTAGGATTGAAGATCAGCACAATCAAAAAATTGTCATGGATACAACGCCCTATGGCCCGTGCTCGCTACAAGCAACTGGTGGACGCCTTTGCCGCCGACATCCGCGCCGGGGTGCTGGCCCCGGGCACTCGCCTGCCCACCCATCGCCAACTGGCGGCGCGGGAGGGGCTGGCGCTGGTCACCGCGTCCCGGGTCTATGCCGAGCTGGAAGCCATGGGCCTGGTCAGCGGCGAAGCCGGACGCGGCACCTATGTTCGGGAAACCGCCCTGCCTCCCGGGCAGGGGGTGGATCAGCCGGCCACCACCGCGGGCACGCTGGACCTCAATTTCAACTACCCGGCGCTGCCCGGACAGGCTGAGCTGCTGCGCAGCGCCTTGCGCCAGCTGGCCTTGGCCGGCGATCTGGAAGCCTTGCTGCGCTACCAGCCGCACGCCGGGCGGGCCCATGAACGGGCGACGCTGGCACGCTACCTGGCCGGTTGCGGGCTGGCGGTTGCCGGCGAGCAGGTGTTGATGGTCAGTGGCGCCCAGCACGGCCTGGCGACCACGGTGATGGCACTGCTCAAACCCGGCGATGTGGTGGCGGTGGATGCCTTGACCTACCCCGGGTTCAAGGTGGTGGCCGAGGCCCACGGGCTGGAGCTGGTGGCCATTCCCCTGGGCGATCAGGGGCCGGACCTCGACGCTCTCGAGGCGCTGTGCCGAAGGCGAAGGGTGCGGGCGGTGTACGCCATGCCGACCCTGCACAACCCCATGGGCTGGGTGCTGGACCTGGCCTGGCGCCAGCGGCTGGTGGCGATTGCCCGGGCCCATGGACTGCTGCTCATCGAAGACGCCGCCTACGCCTTCCTGGCGCCGGACCCGCCGCCGCCCCTGGCCGCCCTGGCGCCGGAACTCACGGTTTACGTCTCGGGGTTTTCGAAGAACGTGGCCACCGGCCTGCGGGTTGGATACGTGGTGGCGCCCTTGAAGTGGGTGCCGCCGATCGAGCGCGCGATCCGTGCCACCACCTGGAACACGCCTGGGGTGATGACCGCCCTGGCGTGCGCCTGGATCGAGGATGGCACCGTGGCACGGCTGGAGCAGGAAAAGCGCGAGGATGCCAGGGCCCGCCAGGCCCTGGCTGGTGCGGCCCTGGCCGGGCTGGCCAGTGTCGGCCATCCCCATTCCTACTTCCTCTGGCTGCCGTTGCCCGAGGAAGTGCGGGCCGATCAGGTGGCCATGGCCCTGTTGCGCGAGCAGATCTCGGTGTCCACCGCCGAGCCCTTTGTCGGCGCCGGGCCGGTGCCTCACGCCATTCGCCTGGCGCTGGGTTCGGTGGACATGGCCGATCTGGGCGTGGCCCTGGCCAAGGTCCGGCAAGTGATTAAGCGTTACGCGTTCTGAAGCGGCAAGCAGCAAGCAGCAAGCGGCAAGCGGCAAGTTTGAAGCTTGAAGCTTGCCGCTGCTGGCTTACAGCTTGAACTGACTCACCAGGGCGTTCAGGTCCACTGCCAGGCGCGACAGTTCCTGGCTGGCGGCATTGCTCTGGTTGGCCCCGGCCGAGGTCTGGGTCGAGAGGTCGCGGATATTGACCAGGTTACGGTCCACTTCCCGGGCCACCTGGGCCTGCTCTTCGCTGGCGCTGGCGATCACCAGGTTGCGTTCGTTGATCATGGTGATGGCCTGGGTGATCTGGTCCAGGGCCAGCCCCGAAGCGCGTGCTGCCTCCAGGGTCAGGTGCGCCCGCTCGTTGCTGTTGCGCATGGCGCTGACCGCGCCCTCGGTGCCTTCCTCGATGGTGTTGATCATGCTTTCGATCTCCTGGGTCGACTGCTGGGTGCGATGGGCCAGGGCCCGCACTTCGTCGGCGACCACGGCAAAGCCGCGTCCGGCGTCCCCGGCCCGGGCGGCTTCGATGGCGGCATTGAGGGCCAGCAGGTTGGTCTGCTCGGCAATCGAGCGGATCACTTCCAGCACCTGACCGATATTGCGCACGTCCGCCGCCAGGTGCTCGACCTGTTCACAGGTCTGGGTCACGTCCGTCGCCAGTTGGCCGATGGAGTCCACGGTGTGCTGCACCTGCTCGCGGCCGTGATGGGCGGTGCGGTCGGTTTCCTGGGAGGCTTGCGAGGTGCTCACGGCGTTGCGCGCCACTTCCTCCACGGCCGCGGTCATTTCGTTGACGGCGGTGGCGGCCTGTTCCACTTCATTGCTCTGCTGGTGCAGGGTCTGGCTGGAGTGCTCGGTGACCGCGTGCAGTTCTTCGGCGGCCGAGGCCAGTTGGTTGGAGGAGTCGGCAATCCGCTGCAGGGTGCCGCGCAGGCTCGCCTGCATGGTCTGCAGGGCTTGCAGCAGGCGCGCCGGTTCGTCCTTGCCGCTGAGCGTGATGCTCTGGCCGAGGTCACCGTTGGCGATGGTTTCCGCCACGGCCACGGCCTGGCCCAGGGGGCGCACGATGCTGCGGGTCAGCAGCAGGGCCAGGGCGATGGTCAGGGTCACCACCACCAGCATGATCAGCGCGACCGTGCTGATCGCACCCTGGAACACCTCGTTGCTGTGTTCGGCCGCGGCGACGCCACCGCGGGTGTTGGTGTCGATGATCTTCAGCAGCTCCTTGAGCATGGTGTCGGCGTTGGCCAGGTACGGGCCGGCGTCGACGATATCGATGGCGGCTTGCTTCTGCCCCTGGCGCACCAGTTCCACCACTTGATGCTGATCCTTGCTGTAGGCCGCCTTGGCGCTGAGAAAGCCTTCATAGGCTGTGCGCTCCTCGGCTTCGGTGATCAGTTTTTCGTAGACGCCTTGCTGGTGGGCGAGTTGCTCGTCGAGCTCGCCGACGCGCTTGAGCAGCGCCTGTACATCGTTACTGTCACGCACTACCAGCATGCGCAGGGTGATGGTGCGGATCTGGGTGCTGGTCAGGGCCAGGGCGTTGGCGGCAACGATGGATGGCTGCCAGTTCTGGTCGACCTCAAGGGATTGCTGGTTCATGCGCTGCATTTCCAGCAATGAGAAGCCCCCCAGGCCCAGTGCCAGCAGGGCGATCAGGGCGAAGCTCAACCCTGCACGGCGGGAAATGTTCATCGTTCTCAAGAGCATGACTGTGTTCCTTGTGGCGGCAAAAAGTACAACCGGCGACAGGCATCGCGGTTTGCATCAATGCGGCGCGCGCTGGAGCAGGCTCCATGGCGCCGTCGGTCTTTTGCACACAAGGCGGGGGGTGGCAGGCGCGTCTGGGCGGCGCCTTGTCCAGGGGTTCCGGGGTGATCGGGATGCACGGCCCGGTCTGGGAAACCGGGCAATGATATCACGGTGACATCTATTCTGGGGGCCTGCGGCGGGGTTTTCAGCGGCCTTCGGGGTGCACAAACCCCAGGATGGCCCGCGCGCTGGCTGCCGGGTCGACTTGCATGAAGCAGTGCTGACCCTCGATCACCTGGGTGCTCAGGTGACGATTGAGGGCTGCCCAGCGTTTCACCGAACGGGCCACGTAGGGGTAGCTGTCGCGGCCGTGTATCACCAGGCTCGGGGTCTGCACCTGACGCAGGGAGCGCCACAGGTGCCGGGGGAAGCTGCTGAAGATGTCCACCTCGCGTTCGGGAGCACATTTGAGCGCCACGCCCTGGCCGTCGTCCTTCAGCGCGTACTCGACATAGGCGTTCAGGGCGTCTTCGCTCCAGCCCTTGAAGATCCCCCGGTTGACCAGGCTGGCCCTGGCCGCAGCGCGGTCCGGCCAGTGCTGGCGCCGGGCGGCGGCCTTGCGCGCCAGGCTGTGGCGGCGATTGAGACCCAGGGCCGACAGCAGCCTTAGGGAACTGATCATCGACGGGCTGAAGATCACCGGATCCAGCAGCACGGCCTTGCGAAACAGCTGCGGGCGTTCGGCCAGGATCAGGCTGGTGAGCACCCCGCCAAAACTGTGGCCGACGGCGTAGCACGGCACGTTGGCGTAGGCCCCGCGCCCGGCTTCGAACGCCTCGGCGGCCAGTTGCGCGGTGCGGTTCCAGCCGCGGAACGGGCCGCCATGGTCACTGTCGCCATGGCCCTGGACATCGCTGAGCCACAAGTCGAAGGACTCGGCCAGCAGGGCCAGCAGCGGACGATAGGCCATGGAGCAGAAGCCGTTGCCGTGGAGAAAGTGCAGCAAGGGTTTGCCCGAAGGTGCGGAGCGCAGGCCGCGCAGGGTGAAGCCTTCGGGGCAGGCGTAGGACCAGGGAAGCAACTGCATGGGGCCTCTATTCGAGCGGTGATCACAGCGGGGCATTGTCGATGGCGCGGCCCTTGAGTCAAGGGCCGATCCTGATCGAGTCCATCACTACGCGGTCTTGAGCAGGCGAAACGACAGGCTGATGCGTTCGCCCGCATCCGGCGCCTTGGGAATCGCGTGCAGCCAGTGTTTCTGTAGTTCGTCGGACATGTGCAGCAGTGAGCCGCTGGCCAGCGTGTAGTCGAAGGTGGCGCCGCTTTGCTTGTGCCGGAACACCATGGCCCGCGCGTGACCCAGGGAGACGATCACCACCCCGGTGCCTTCCACCAGTTGTTCGTTGGCGTCGGAGTGAAAGCCCATGGAGGACTGCCCGTCGGGGTAGAAGTTGAGCAGGCAATTGTTGGGGCGAAAGCCCAGCCGTTGCTCGATCGGCCCGCACAGCTGTGCCAGGGCCTCGGGCATCGGCACCGCCGGGTAGGTGATCTGCGAGTAGTCATAGGGCGCGCCGAAGCTGGCGGTCTTGCGCGCACGCATGCGCTCGTCCCACTGCACGCCATTCTTGAGATGGTCGAACAGCCGCTGCGGGTCGGCGATGAAGCCGGGGAAAAAATCGATCTCGGGTGGATTCATGAAAGCGCTGCCAGTAGGGGAAGGAGAGGGCGGGGCCCGCTCCTTATCGGTCCGTGATGTGTGCCTGGAGGGTGCCGCCTGCCACCGACTGGATGAAGTGCGCGGCCCTGGCGCCCAGATCCGCCTGAGAAGCGCGGATCAGCAAGACCAGGGGTTCCATGGACAGCGGGTCGATGTCCAGGCGTTGCCCGCTGGAGTCGCGCAGTATCAGGGTCAGCTCGGTCCACTGCTGATCGTCGGGGGTTCTGCTGTCGCCATCGGAGTCCACATTGCAACCGGCGCCCCACAGGTGTTCGGCGACTCGATAGAACGCCGGGCGTGGTCCGGGATGTTGGAGAAGCAGGCTGTGCGCTGAAGGCATGAGGTCCGGCTCGGGCGAGGTGGCGTTCCAGGTCGGCAACGGTATCTTGTTGCCGGCGCTCGGCGCAACCCGGCAGCGGGCTGGCCGCTGCGCTCAGCGCGTTTGCTCAGCCGCCATTGGCACTGAGGATGCTCGCCACCTGGCGCGGCTGGCAGTTGAGGTAGGCCGAGGATTTCAGCCAGCGCTGGTCCGGATACCAGGAGAACATGAACTGGCCATCCTTGAGCTTGTCTATCACCTGGCGCGCCACTTGAGGGCGCACCGCCGGGCAGCCCTGGCTGCGGCCGATGCGGCCCTGGCGCTGGCTCCACAAAGGGTTCACGTAGTCGGCGGCATGGATCACGATGTCGCGGTCCCGGGCCCGGTCGTTGAAACCGGGCTCCAGGCCATCCATGCGCAGCGAGTAGCCGTGGCTGCCTTCGTAGCTTTCCTGGGTGCGGAACAGGCCCAGGCTGGACTGATAGCTGCCCAGGCGGTTGGAGAACTGGGTGGCGAAGTTTTCCCCGGACTTCTGTCCGTGGGCCACCAGGTCGCGCAGCACCAGTTTCTTGCTGCGCAGGTCGAAGATCCACAGGCGGCGCGCGGTGGACGGTTGCGAGTAGTCGATCACCGCCAGGTGCCGGGCCTGGCGGGCGCCGCTGGCGACGGCGCATTGCATGGCGCTGAGGGCGCTTTTCAGGGCCTGGGGATTGAGTTCCGGTGCGGCGTGGGCGAGGCTGGCGTACAGCGCGGGGCTGGCGGCGGGGTGGGGTTTGTTGGCGGCGAAAGAAGGACTGCAAATGGCGCCCAGGGCAATGGCCGCCAGGCAGAATCGGCACAAGAAGGTCAACATGTATAGTGCATCCCCATGGTCACTTTGGCTCCTGACGTCCTGTCGTTCCCCCGGCAGGCTGGTCTATATATTCAAGGCCCGGGCCTGATTGACTTCCCCATCTGCGGTAACGATTGGCCGTCAAGCTGGCGGCCACGGATTGGAGTAAAGCAGTTGTTCAAAAAACACGCATGTTACTTGAGCCTGTGCTTGCTCGCTGCGCCATTGGTCGCGCTGGCCGGGGAGCAGGCGCCGCTGCCTGTGAGCCCGATGCAATTGGCGCTGACCCAACTGGCGGTGGCTTGTCCGGCCCTGGCCACGCGGGTGAATCCGGCCCAGCAACAGCTGTTGCAGGGCTTCTATCGGCAGCAGGGCGAGCAGCCTGTTTGGGGCGTCGAAGGTCGCTTGTCCGGCCTGCAGGCACAGCTGGCGCAATTGGTGGACGACGGCCTCGACCCTGGCCGTTACCGCCTGCCGTCGAGCAGCCCGGCGGGCGACCTGTGTCACGACATCGAAATCAGCCAGCAGTACCTGCAAGCCTTGCAGGACCTGCATTACGGACGCCTGTCGCAGGCCCGCTTCGAGCCGTTGTGGCGAGCCCAGCCGCTGCCGGAGGATCGCCAGGCGGCGCTGCTGGCGATGGCCGTGCCGGGCATCGAGCACCTGGCCACCGCCTTCGAACGGGCGCGACCCAACCTTGAGCAGTACCGCAACCTGCGCCAGGCCTATGCCCAGCGCCGCCAGCAACCCTTGCCACAATGGCCGGCGGTGGCCGGCGGCCCGTTGCTGCGTCCGGACATGCAGGACAAGCGCGTCCCCGACCTGGCCCTGCGCCTGTACCGCGGTGGCCTGCTGCCGAGCCCAGAGGTCAGTGCGGATAATACCTACGGCAGTGAGCTGGTGAGCGCAGTGAAAAACTTCCAGCTCAGTCACTCGCTGCAGGCCGATGGCGTGATCGGCGCGGGCACCCTCAAGGAGCTCAACGTCAGCCCGGCCGAGCGCCGCGAGCAACTGCGCATCAACCTGGAACGCCTGCGCTGGCTGGCCCAGGATTTCGAGCCGAACATCGTGCTGGTCAATGTCGCCGCGGCGCAGTTGACCTTCTACAAGGACGACGCGGTGGTGTGGCAGACCCGCACCCAGGTCGGCCGCGCCGAGCGCCAGACCCCGTTGTTGAAATCCCAGGTCACGCGCCTGACCCTGAACCCCACCTGGACCGTGCCACCGACCATCCTCAAGGAAGACAAGCTGCCGGAGATCCGCCGCGACCAGAGCTTCCTCGACCGCCAGAACCTGCAGGTACTGGACGCCAATGGCCAGCCCCTGGCCGTCGAGGACATCGACTGGGAGCGCCCGGGCAACATCCTCCTGCGTCAGGGGGCGGGGCCGCGCAACCCCCTGGGGCGCATCGCCATCCGTTTCCCCAACCCGTTCTCGGTGTACCTGCACGACACCCCGAGCCAGGCCCTGTTCAGCAAGGGACCGCGGGCCTTCAGTTCGGGTTGCGTGCGGGTCGAACAGGCCCTGCAACTGCGCGACTGGCTGCTGACCCCTGCGGAGCGGCTGCGCACCAACGACCTCTTGGCCACTGGCCTGACCCATGAATTCCGCCTGGCCAAGCCGGTGCCGATCCTGCTCAGCTACTGGACGGTGCAGGCCGACAGCCATGGACAATTGCTGTACGCCCCGGACATCTACGGGCATGACCAACTGCTGTCGACGGCGCTGGGCAGCAAGATCTGACGCGGCTGCGTGGGCCAAGGCAACGCGTGACGAGGCAAGCGGCTCGCGCTGGGTGGCGTAGCCGCCGCGAGGCCCGCATGGCGCTCCAGCGGGGGCTGCCTCGCTCGCCACCCGCGTCGTCTCGCCAGCAGAAAAAACGCCGCGGTGCCTGGATGGCACGCGGCGTTTTTTGTCGCGGCGCTCAAGGTTGCGCGGGGGCCAGCCGGTCGTAGATCACATCCAGCGCCGGGCCCAGATCGCCGTCGCCCTGGGCCACCGCCTTGATGCCTTTGGGCATCGGCAATGACGGATCGCCGTGCATGCCCAATGGCGGCGGCAACCCAGCCACCTGCGCCGGTCGCTCATAGATCACCCGGCCTTCCTTGACGGTCTTGAGCACCTTGATTTCGCTCAGGGTCTCGGGTTTGACGGTCAGCGGGTTGGCCGAGAGCACGGCAAAGTCCGCCAGCTTGCCTGAGGTGATGGAGCCTTTGCGGTCCTCCTCGAAGTGCTGGTAGGCCGACCACAGGGTCATGGCCTTCAACGCCTGCAGTGGCGTCACCCGTTGCTCCGGGCCGAGCACGTAGCCGCTGCGTGTGGTGCGGTTGACCGTGGCCGCCAGCACTCGCATCGAGTCGGGCAGGGCCACCGGCGCGTCGTGGTGGGTGGTGAATTTCATCCCGGCCTTGAGCACCCACTGGGTCGGCGAGATGTTCTGCGCACGCTCAGGCCCGAGTACCGACTCGCGGTGCCAGTCGCCCCAGTAGTAAGTGTGCATGGGGAACAGCGACGGGAAGATCTTCAGCTGCTTGAGCTCGGTCACCTGGTCCTTGCGCAGCGTCTGGCCGTGGATCATCACCGGTCGCACATCGACCCCGGGGTAGGCTTGTTCCGCGGCGCGCATCGCGCTCAGCAACTGGTCGATGGCACGGTCGCCGTTGGTGTGGGAAAGGATCTGCCAGCGGTTGGCCAATGCCTCCTTGTAAAGGGCCTGGGCATCGGCGTCCTTGATCACGCCATAGCCGGCATAGCTGGCGTCCTGGCCTTGCGGGGGCTTGAAGTAGGGTTGGGTCAGCCAGGCGGTCTTGCCCTGGGGCGAGCCGTCCAGGGTCAGCTTGACCCCGCCGATGCGAAAGTGCCGGTTGTACACCACCGGCTGGTTGCTCGGGTGATACCAGGGCGCGACCAGCAGTTCCTTGGTGCCGGGGGTGAGGATATCCGGGTAGGACACAATATCCGCCAGCAGCTTGCCGTCGCCCGCGGCCTTGATCGCGGTCCGCACCTGATCCGGCGAAGAGCGGCCGTCCTGGACCGTGGTGTAGCCATAGCTGATGTACAGCTTCTGCCCGGCGCTGAGCATGTCCACGGCCTGGTCGGCGGTGAGCTTGGGGAAGATCTTGATCAGGGCGTTGAAGAAGGCGTTTTCCTCCAGCACGCCGTTGGGTTCCTGGCTGCCGTCGACGCGGCGGATCACCCCGCCTTCCGGGTTGGCGGTGGAGGCGTCGATCTTTGCCAGCTCCAGGGCCTTGCTGTTGAGCACCCCCAGGTGCGACGACTGGTGGACGATGGCAATAGGGACGTCTTTGGACACCGCGTCCAGGTCGTCCTTGGTCGGATGACGCTGTTCCTGGAGTTGGGAATCGTCATAGCCAAAGCCGAACAGCACGCCGAACTGCTTGGGGATCGGCGATTGCTGCTCGAAGTTGCGCAGGGTTTCCTGAAGCTTGGGGATGCTGTCGTTGGCACCATCCGGCGGTGGCAGCAGGTTGGCGCTGGCGGCCTGGAAGCCCACCATCGACACATGGCCGTGGGGATCGATGAAACCCGGCAACAGGGTGGCACCTTTGAGGTCGAGCATCTGCGTGGCCGGGCCCTGGCTCTTCAGGACTCGCTGCTTGTCGCCCACGGCGAGGATCTTGCCGTCCTTCACCGCCACGGCCTGGGCATTGGGCTGCTGGTCGTCGAGGGTGATGATCGGGCCGTTGAACCAGATGGCGTCCGCCACTGGCGGCGGGCTGGCAGCCAGGGCGCTGGCGCTGGCGAGCTGCAGCGCCGCCACGAGCAGCGCGAGGGAGGTCTTGTGCATGTCGGTTCTTCCTTGAAGCGGGCAGGAGGGCTCTAGCCTAGACGCAAAGCGCCGCCGCAGGTGGCTTGTTTGAGGTATCTTGTGCGGCCTTTTTTCCTTGCTCAAGGTCCTGCATGCCACTCGACAAACGCCGGCAAGCCGCCATGGAACGCCAGCTGGCCGCCACCCTGACCGAAGCCTGCGAGGCCGCCAAGGCGGAGATCGTCGGTTTTTCCTGGTTGACCCACGAGGTGAGTTACGCCGCCTTTCCGGCGAGCCTGGTGGTGGCCTGGATCTTCGACACCCAGGCCCACAAGGAGCAGGCCCTGGCGGCGGGCCAGGGCTCGCGGATGATCGAGCTGACGGCCCGGGCCCTGGGCGAAGCCGATGTGCACCTTGAGTCGTTGGCGGCCCATGTGTTCTTCGACAGCGAGGAACAATGCCAGCGGATCAATGGCGGCGATTGGGCGCAACGCCTGAAGCGCCTGCGCCCGGGACGGGGTTGAGCCATGGCCAAGGAAATCGACAATCCGTGCATCGCCCTGTGCCAGCTCAGTGGCGACCTGTGCCTGAGTTGCGGACGGACCAAGGACGATATCCGCAAATGGAAGCGCATGAAGCGCCCGGAAAAGATGGCCGCTGTGCAGCGCGCCAGTGCGCGGCTCAAGGCCTTGCAGAAAAAGAAGGGTTGAAGGCTGCTTCACTCTCCGCAAGGCAGATCAGGTTCCCGGTCAGGCGCCTGATCAAACCGTCTGCCGACGCATGGCCAGGATGGTGCTGCCGAAGAAAATGAAGGTCGAGCCCACCACGCGATTGACCCACTTGGACAGTGCCGGCCGGGTCAGCACGCCCTTGGCCCGGGAAGCGAGCACGGCATAGACGCTGAGAGAGATCAGCGACAAGGCCATGAAGATCAGGGTCAGGATGAAGAACTGCGGCAGCAGCGCCGCGTGCTGGTCGATGAACTGGGGAAACAGCGCGGTGAAGAAGATCGTCGCCTTGGGGTTGGTGGCGGCGGTCAGGAAGGCCGACTTGAACAGCTTGAGCCGTGGTGGTGGGGCGAGCTTGCCATTGTCGGCGCTGCTCGCGCTCAGCAGTTGGCTTTTGCTGAACAGCTGCTTGGCACCTAGGTAGAACAGATAGCCGGCGCCGACGATTTTCACCGCGTTGAACACCCACTCGGAACTGGCGATCAACGCGCCCAGGCCGAGCATGGCGGCGGCGGACATGCAGAACAGCCCGCTGATATTGCCCAGGGATGACCACAGGGTCGACTTGGCGCCGTAGGCCACGCTGTTGTGCAACGCCACCAGGGTGGCAGGGCCGGGGCTGGCAATGGCGATCGCCGCCACCAGGGTGTAGGTCAGTATCGAGTGTGCATCCATGGACCGGACTCGTCTTGCAGAAAAAGGGGGCTTGATTCTATAGCGGTGGTGGCGAGCTGTAAGCCAGAAGATGAGGGTTGAGCAGGTCGTGGCGGTTGATCCGGGTCGCACCTTCGGAGGCGCATCGGGGTCTATTGTCAACCATTGCTGCAATCGATAGTTATCATCAAAAAGTGCAGGTTCCGTTTTTCTGACAAAGGAGGAAGATAGCGCTTACACCGTGCTTGCCGCAGAAGGAAATACCCGATGAAAATCTCGACTTTAGTGACCCTTGTGGTGCTTTTGATCGCGGGAACCGGGGCTTCTGCTACCACCCTTGCTGCTGACGACGCCTCCTGCCACTTCCTGCCCATGGCCGACAGCAGTGCCGATCTGCGGCACGCCCAGTCGGTAGGGGTGCTGTACAGCGAAAACACCCTCAATACCCTGCAATACCTGGAGCACTACCACTCGGTGGCGCTGAACGGGGCGAAAAATGCCGGGCTCGACCCGCGCATCAGCGCCGCCTTTGTCGACAGCTCCGACCCGCAGCGGGCGATCAACTGGCTGATGGCGTCGTTGCAGAAACACTTCGCCAGCGTGACGGTGTATGACAGCCTCGACGCGCTGGTCCAGGCCCGCCCCGATGCCGTGGTGATGCTCGACACCTACAACCAGCTGGTGACCAAGGGCAACAGCAAAGTGGAAGCGCGGTTTATCGCCAAGTTCTATGACGCCAACCTGCAATACATCGGCCAGGCCGAAGGCATCCAGTCCAAGGTGCTGCCGTCGGTCTGGGTTCGCGGCAAGGCGGCGCCGGAGATCGCGGCGCAGATCAATCAGCAGACCGAACTGCAGGTCGACGCGCTGAAGCAGTTCGATGCATCGCTCAAGGCCCTGGTGACCCAGGGTGAGGCCGGGCAGGTGGCGACCAATCGCTAGCCAGGTGCTTGCCGCAAGCTGAAACGCCCCGATCGATCGGGGCGTTTGCATTTTTGGGGGGCGGTGTGAGCGCGGTCGACGGCCAGTGTCTGCAGGCCGTGCGCCGCGCCTGAGGACTCAAGGCGCGCCGAACATCGCGGTCCAGTAGATCCCGGCATCGCTTTTCGGGTCCACCGCATAGGCCGCGCCCAGTTCGCGGTAGGCCGGGTTCATCAGGTTGGCGCAATGCCCGGGGCTGGCCAGCCAACCGTCCAGCACCTTGCGCACGGTGTCCTGGCCGGCGGCGATGTTCTCGCCCACCTGCTGGCCGGAGTAGCCTGCCAGTTCCGCGCGGTCGCCCGGGGTACGGCCGTCATGGTCCTTGTGGTCGAAGTAGTTCTGGTTGGCCATGGCCCGGCTGTGTTCCATGGCGGTGGTGCCCAAGGTGGCATTCCAGGCCAGGGGCGCGGTCGCCGCAAAACGCTGGTCGCCACATTGCCGGGGCTGACTGCGCGCGCTGTTGATCTGTCCCAGTAGTTGCTGGCCTTCGGCCTGCCAATCGCCGAGGCGCGCCGACAGCAGCGGCCGGGCAAGGACGATGCGCCACTGGTTGGCCTGGCGATTGACGCCGATATCGACGAATTGCGGGTCCAGCACCACTTGGCAGAAGCTCTCGCGCACCGCTTGCATCGCCGCCTGGGCGTCCCGTGGCCCGGAAAGGCTGATGGCCTGCACGTTGACCATGGGGTAGGCCGCCCGTGCCAGGGTCTGCTGCAGGTCGCCGACATTTTCCACCGGCAGGATCAGCCGCGGGTCGCCGGTCAGGGGTGGCAGCTCCGAGGAGGCCTGGTTGGCGCAGCGTTGTGGCTGGCTGCGGTAGGCGTTGATCGACTCGATCAGTTGCGACTGATCATCGGCGGCGGCGCCTGTGGCCGCCAGCACGCCCAGCGACAGGGCGGCGGGCAAGAGCAGTGAGCGCATGGGCATGCAAGTCTCCCGGAAAATGGACAGCGCCCATGATGCACCCGGCGCCGGGGCATTTCATCCGCTGGCGGATGAATTTGGTGTTAACCGCCGCGCTTCAGTAGAAGTCGTAGTACAGCGCCCATTCGCCGCTGCCAGGGTGCTTCCAGAACATCAGGCTGCCGCTGTGCACCACGTTGAGGTTGATCTTGGCGTCGGAGGAAATCTGCATCACGAACTCGAAGCCGTCGCCGGCATCGATCCCGGACTGGCAGAACGATGGGTAGCCCCCGAGCTTGTGCTGGTAGCAATGGCTCACCAGGTCGTAGTAGCACTCGATCTGCCCGGAACGCTCCAGTTCGAGGATTTCCCGCTCCAGGTCTTCCGGCACGCCACCGCCGTCCCACAGCGGATAGTCTGCGGCCACGGTTTCGGCCTTGACCGGGAAGGGTTTGAGAAAGGCGCCCGGGGCGCTCAGCTCCTTGCGCACCAGCACATCCTCGGCGCGGTATTCGCGAATCAGCCAGCGTTCGCCCATGGGTTCCAGGGGCTCGGGGAAAGGATTGGCGACGAACACCGTGAGCACCCGCACGCCTTCCAGCAGCGGGCTGTGCCAGGGCAGGGCAGGCAGGTGGAACTGGGCGAACGGCAGCAGGGTTTCCCCGGCACTGTTGCGTGGCAGCTCTTCATCTTCACGAAACAGAAAGACCCGGCCCAGCCAGCTTTCCTCGTCGCTGTGGGTGGGGCGAAAGCCGCCGGGGGTCAGTTGCAATGCCGGCTTGGCCAACTGGCGCTGGATTTCCTGAATGTCCATGGTCAGGGTTGATTTCCTGTCAGGGGAAGGGGGCGGGCAATGTAACAAAGGCGGCGCGCAGGCAGTAGCGCGTTGTGTTCAACGCAGCTGTCGCGGCGTGGCGTTGAGCAGCTTGCGCATCAGCCGGCGCAGGGCGGTGGCGTCCTGATAGCCCACCTGTTCGGCGACGCTTTCCACCGAGTACTTGCTGTTCTGCAGCAGCGCCCGGGCGCGGTTCAATTGCACGCGCTGGATCAGGCGCAGGCTGCTGTGGCCGGTGGCCTTGCGCACCTGACGGCCCAGGGTGCGTTCGGACATGCCGAACTGCGCCGCCAGCTCGCCGACGCTGGGCAGCCTGGGCAGGCAGGATTCGATATGGGCGGTGAGACGAGCGATCAGGGCACTGCCCTGAGCCATCATCGCCGGAACCGTACAAGGCGCTTGCAACTGGCGCCGATCAATCAACAGCACCTGTCCCACGGCGTCCGCCAGGGCCGGAGAGAAGCGCCTGCGCAGCAAGTGCAGCACCAGGTCGGATTGGCCCAGGGCGGCACCGGCGGTGGTCAGCGGCGGATCGACGATGACCATCTGGTCCGGGTCCACGTGGCAGTCGGCGACCCACTCCTGCAGCAGTGGCGCCAGCCACCAGGAGGTGGTCACCCGGCGCCCGTGCAGCAGCCCGGCGGCCTGCAGCAGGAATACGGCGGAACAGGAGGCCGCAACTTCTGAGCCGTTCTGCACGTGATGGCGCAGGGCCTGGAGCACGGGCGCCACGTCCGCTTGCTGCAGGCGCTGGGCAATGGCCTCCGGGGAGTCCAGGCCCAGCCCCGGCAGAATCCAGCAGGAGCGGTCGTCGGCCGTGGCATCCAGGGCCTCGACTTCCAGCAACAAGCCTTGCCCCAGGCGCACCTGGCCAGCCTGCAGTGCGCAGACCCGCCAGCGCGGGGCACCCAGCCCCAGGCGCGGAGCCAGCAGGGCGGCGCAGGACAGCATGTCCAGGGTCAGGGCGACGCTGGAGGCAAAGGCATCGGGGAGCAGCAGGACAGTGAAATCGTTCATTGGCCGATTATGCATGAAAGATGTCGAATCGGTCGCTGTTGGCCAAGCCGGGCAGGGCGCTCAATAGCGGCTCATTTTTTCTTCGAGTGGTGATAGCGATGCCCAACATCCTGATCAAGATTCCCCAAGGCGCCTTCAATGCCCAGCAGCGCGAGCAGCTCCTGCATGAGGTGACGCAAGTGGCGCTGGACGTGGAGCAGGTGGGCGCGGACCCGCGTCAGCGGGCGCTGTGCTGGGTCTTGCTGGAGGAACTGGCCCCGGGCACCTGGCGCTGTGGCGGCGTCGATCTCGGGGCCCAGGCGCTGCCTTGCCTGGTCCAGGTCAAGGTGCCCGCCGGCGTGCTCGATAGTGCCCGGCGCCAGGCCTATGTGGCCGGCTTGCATCAGGCCCTGGCCGCGTGCCGGTCGGCGGAGGACGGGCGAGTGCTGATGACTTCGATCCTGCTGGACGAGGTGCCCGATGGCACCTGGGGCGCCAACGGCACGCTATGGCATCTGGCGGATTTCACCCGGGCGGCGGGGTATCGGCACTTGTCCCTGGGCAACGGCCAGTAGCTCGGGTTCCCGGCCTAGCCTCAGGCGTCGCGGCCGTGGGCCGCCGCCGCGAGCTGCGAGGTATCGACCCGGACGAAAATCGAATCGCCAATGGCGGTCAGCACATCGCCGGCGTACACCTCGCAGATCACCCGGCTCTTGCGGCCCACCTCGCCGTCGACCCGGGCCCGCAGGGTCAGCGGCACGCCCATGGGCGTGGGCTTGATGAACTTGATGCCCAGGTTGCCGGTCACGCAGTCGATGCGCGGCAGGCTGCCCGGTTCGCGCTGCTCGTGGCGATAGTGGTAGGCCATGGCGGTCCAGTTGGAATGGCAGTCCACCAGCATGGCGATCAGACCGCCATAGACCAGGTCCGGCCAGCCGCAGTACTTGGCGTCGGGCAGGTGCTCGGCGACCACATGCACGCCGTCTTCATGCCAGTGGCTCTTGATGTGCAGGCCGTGGTGGTTGCTGCTGCCGCAGCCGAAGCACACGCCCTCGGGGGCGGTGGTGTCTTGCAGGGATGTCTGGTGCATGGTTGTTCTTCTTGTCCTTGACGATGGTCTGGCAGGTGATGCGGGGGCTCATGATGCCCGCCCCATCGCTGCCCGCCAAGGCGCAATGCAGAGCTGTGATGCGCTGATCGGCCAGCGTCGTTGTGACGCATTGATTGCGGCGGGTGTCGTAGTGGGTCGCGGTTTGTCCGGAGCCCAGGGCAGCCGCTCCGGCCAAGACAGGCTGATGCCGTAATGATATTCTTGCGCTGAATCGGTTCATCGTTTGTGCGCAAATACCTCCCCCGTGCTTTGCTTCAAGTGGCCTGATCGGGTCCTTGCAAATGGGCGGGAGTGTCCGGGCAAACCTGCCGAATGCAATATCAGGCAGTGTTCGTTGACCTTCTTTGGTTGAACCCGACCCTTCTTTTCCTGCTGGCCCCGTGCAGATGGGTGCCGGCATTGTGCGTCGTGCCCAGGCCGGTGCCGGTGAAAGGAGTGGGGCTGCGCAGCCGGCAGGCGGTGCCCCGTGATGTGTCCTGAGAAACAAGTGTCACTCAAGTAGCTGAAGCCAAAAACGACAAGAAGTCAGCGCCCGAGCGATATAAAACTGAGGTCGAGCCAGTCTCGTCGGCCTTGTGTGCCCACCCTCCAGTTCTTTATGAATGCGTGTGTCCAGGGCCTGCGAAATGCCTGTTTCGCCAGGTGCCGAGTGCGCAGGATCGAGGATGGGGCGGCGGATGGCGTTCTATCGTAGGTACTACAGAATGTTGAAGAAAGTGAACACGGCCCTGATCGGGCTGGCGATGTCGATAGGCCTCACGACCGCGCACGCGGCTGAGCCGAAGAAAGTGGATGTGCTGCTGATCGGTGGCGGCATCATGAGTTCGACCCTCGGGGTCTGGCTCAATGAGCTGCAGCCGGATTGGTCGATGGAGATGGTCGAGCGCCTGGACGGCGTGGCAGAAGAAAGCTCCAACGGCTGGAACAACGCCGGCACCGGTCACTCCGCTTTGGCCGAGCTGAACTACACCCCGGAAGGCAAGGACGGCAAGATCGAGATCGCCAAGGCCATCGAGATCAACGAAGCGTTCCAGATTTCCCGGCAGTTCTGGTCCTGGCAGGTCAAGAACGGCGTGCTGAAGAACCCGCGTTCGTTCATCAACTCCACGCCGCACATGAGCTTCGTCTGGGGCGATGACAACATCAAGTTCTTGAAGGCTCGCTACGAGGCCCTGCAGGCCAGCCCGCTGTTCAGCGGCATGCAGTACTCCGAAGACGCCGAGCAGATCAAGAAGTGGGTGCCACTGATGATGGAAGGTCGTGATCCGGCGCAGAAGATCGCCGCGACCTGGACCCCGATCGGCACCGACGTCAACTTCGGCGAGATCACTCGCCAGTTCGTCGCCCACCTGCAGGCCCAGCCGAACTTTGCCCTCAAGCTGTCCAGCGAAGTGCAGGACATCGAGCGCAATAAAGACGGCTCGTGGCGCGTGACCTACAAGAACCTCAAGGACGGTTCGAAAACCGAGACCGACGCCAAGTTCGTGTTCATCGGCGCCGGTGGCGGTGCCCTGCACCTGCTGCAGAAGTCGGGCATTCCCGAGGCCAACGAATACGCCGGCTTCCCAGTGGGTGGCTCGTTCCTGGTGACCGACAACGCTACTGTGGCCGAGCAGCACCTGGCCAAGGCCTACGGCAAGGCTTCGGTGGGCGCACCGCCGATGTCGGTTCCGCACCTGGACACCCGCGTGCTGGACGGCAAGCGAGTGATCCTGTTTGGCCCATTCGCCACCTTCTCCACCAAGTTCCTCAAGGAAGGTTCGTACTTCGACCTGCTGACCAGCACCACCACCCACAACTTCTGGCCGATGACCAAAGTCGGCATCGAACAGTACCCGTTGGTGGAATACCTGGCCGGCCAGCTGATGCTGTCGGATGACGACCGCTTCAACGCCCTGAAGGAATACTTCCCCAACGCCAAGAAAGAAGACTGGCGCCTGTGGCAGGCCGGTCAGCGCGTGCAGATCATCAAGCGTGACGAAGAGAAGGGCGGCGTGCTGAAACTCGGCACCGAGATCGTCGCGTCCCAGGACGGCAGCATCGCCGGCCTGCTGGGCGCCTCCCCAGGTGCCTCGACCGCCGCGCCGATCATGCTCAGCGTGCTGCAGAAAGTCTTCAAGGACCAGGTCGCGACCCCGGCCTGGCAAGAGAAGCTGAAGCAGATCGTACCGAGCTACGGCACCGCCCTGAACGACAGCCCCGAGCGTGTGGCCAAAGAGTGGGCCTACACCGCCGAAGTGCTGCAACTGACTCCGCCGCCTGCGGTGAAAGGTGCAGCACCCCAGGCTCCGGCCAGCATGGCCAAGCCCGAGAGCAACCCAGCGGCCGACATGGCGCTGTAAGCCTCGGCCCCGCCCGCGTTCGTCGGGCGGGGCACTGCGGCGGCCAGCGTGCCGCCGTCTCCTGTGCCGGTTGCGAGGCCCTGCAAGAGGGCTCGCCACCTGCCGGTCCGGCCGGCATCTGCAACTTCCTCAATCCATTTCCTGCTTGTCCGCCGACCCAGCCTGCCCGTCGCGCTGGCGTGCTGCTGCGCCCGGGCGGCCTACGGCGGGTTATCATGGCGCCGCCCGCCATGCCCGGGCATGCCCCCATCCTCGGAGTCACCGCCTCGATGTCCAGCATCACTCTGTTCCAAGCCCCGCCGCCTGAAGCCATCCAGAGCCAGATCCAGCAGATGGTGGTGGACTACATCAGCGACATCAGCGCGGTGGCCATCACCCCCAGCAACCCGCTGTACAACCTGTACCAGTACGGCGTCGGCTACGAGGTGCACCTGTACCTGCAGGCCATGGACGGCTCCCGGGGGATTGCGGTGGAACTGGTGGTGGCCACCGACACTCAGGACCCTGAAAAGGTGCTGGGTTTCACCCTGTACCTGCCGCTCAAGGACGATCCCCAGGCCTGCGCCGTGGCCTACATGGCGGTGCTGCAAAGCCATCGGCGCCAGGGCATTGCCCGGCAGATGCTGGAGGCCATGCGTGGGCGTTACCCCCATGCCGAGCTGGCCTGCCACGTGGCCAAGGTGGCGTGCTTCGAGGCCCTGGGCTTTCAACTGCTGGGCGCTCGCGGTCCGCAGGTGCTGATGAATACCCAAGACCAAGGCAGCGACGGCCTGCTGGCGGTACTCGACGTGGCGCCGATCTACCAGTCAGTGGAAGTGCGGCAGATCCACACCTACCTGCTGACCCAGCACGGGCGCAAGGCCATGCTGGAAGCGGAAAAGAAGCGCGACCGGCAGCTGGACCAGATGACCCGGCAAGCCCAGGCGCTGGTACGCGAGCGCCTGGGGGAAGAGGCATTGCAGGCCCCCGCCCGCGGACTCCGCCTGGTCTGACCCCATGGCAGTAGACGCTGCCAGTGCCGGCAGGCTTGTCCGCGCCTGTCACTGGCGGTGTTACCGCACACAACTTCCCGGCAGCTTGTTACAGGGCTTCTCATGAATTTGGGCGGGCCGGGTTCGGCTGGTCTGCATCCTTGGCGTCGGACATTTTTCTTGAACGCGCCTAACAGCTTGTCGCGCAAAGCATTTCACCTGACAGAAGGCGGGTTCGGCAGCTTTCTCAACGACCTGCCGCGAAAGATGGTCACGATTTTGCATTTACATGTATATACAGAAGTGCACTAGTCATGGCGCGGGGCGTCGCGGTCCAAGTGCATGGCATTGGGAGCGGGGCGCCAGTGTCGAGCGCGTCCACGCCGCCACCCTGAGCCGGCCTTAGTCGCAGCCGGGTTCCTGCAACCGGATCAGAAAGGAGGCAGAGATGAAAACCAAGGTATTCCCGGGCTGGTATCTGGTGTTTGCGGCGCACGTCTTGCTGGCGCTGATCTTTGGTGCGGCCTATTCCTTCGGGGCCTTTTTCTCTCACCTGCAGGCCAACTTCGATGCCGGGCGGTTTTCCGTGGCTTCGGTGTTTTCCCTCACCGCGTTCATCTACTACGCCATTGGCGTGGTTTCAGGTTCGCTGGCTGATCGTTTTTCCACACGGGCAGTGGTGAGCGCAGGGGTCATGCTGCTGGCCCTGGGCTTTTTCGTCAGTAGCAAGGCCTCAGGGTCGTTGCAGCTGTTTATCGCTTCCTTCTGTTCGTTGGTCGGTTTGGGCGTCGGCCTGGTCTATGTGCCCACGGTCACTGCGGTCCAGCGCTGGTTTGTCCGGAACCGCAGCCAGGCCTCGGGGATCGCTCTTGCGGGAACCGGCGTGGGGACCTTTATCGGGCCACTGGCGGCCGGCCTGTTGATGCAGCATTTCTCCTGGGAAACCACCATGCGCCTCTTTGCGCTGGTGATCCTGGTGAGCGGACTGTGGGTGGCGATGCTGGTCAGAGGCCAACCGCAGGAACTCGGCCTGCTTCCCGATGGTGATCAACCAAGTGCTAGTTCGGCGGGGCCGCAAACCAGCCAGCAGGGCGGGATGCGCCTAGCCGAAGCCCTCGCAAGCGCGCGGTTCTGGTGGTACTTCGGGGCGATCTTCTGCGGTTCGGTGGGGCTGTTCATCGCCTTGGTGCACATCAATCCCTATGCCCAGCAATTCGCCATCTCCACCACCCAGGCCAACCTGCTGATCGGCTTGATCGGCGCGGGCAACGTGGCCGGCCGGCTTTTTCTCGGCACCCTCGGCGACCGCCTGGGCGCGCGCCGCCTGCTGTTGCTACTGACCGGCGCTCTGGTCGCTCTCAACCTGTTCTGGGTCGGTGCCCAGGGTTTCGTGACGCTTGCGCTGTTTGCCGTGCTCTTTGGCGTGGCGAATGGCGGATGCATTGCGCTCTACCCCTCGGTTGCCGCCACCTGGTTTGGCACCAGGCACCTGGGGGCGATCCTGGGTGCGCTGTACGTCTCGGTAGGTATTGCCGCGCTGGTGGGCGGCAGCCTGGGGGGGCTGCTGTTCGACCTGTATCAGGGGTATGCCGCGTCGATCCTGCTGGGGGCGGCCTGTGCGTTGCTGTCGGTGGTCCTGATCCTGATTGCCGGTCGCCAGGGTGTGCAGTTGCCCGCAGCGGCCGCCTCGTCGCGCTCCTGAGCCTGCAGCGCGGTCCCTGGCGCGCGCCAGTCGGTCTTCGGCATCGTTGTCCAGGCCGCGGATGAGCTGCTGGCAATGCTTCTTGGCAGTGCCTGCCTGTTGACCAAGCACAGGCTGAGCTGCCCGGCGAGAGCCCGCGCCAAAGCGCTGGGCAAGCTTGTTTTTGCCCCATGGCCTGGTTAATCTCGCACAAACCTGCAAGATCGGGCATAAACATGCAAAACCAGCACCCGGCAGCCGAGCTGCCATCCCTGCGTCGGCAAAAGATCCTCCTGCTCCTGGAACGTGACGGCAAGGTCATGGCCGCCGAGCTGAGCCGGCACTTCGCGGTGTCCGAAGACACCATCCGCCGCGACCTCGCCGAACTGGATGCTGCCGGGCTGGTGCAGCGGGTCCACGGCGGCGCGCTGCCAAGGCCCAAGGACAGCGGCAAGGACTATTTCACCCGGGTGGGTGAAGTCAACGAGGCGAAACTGCGTCTGGCGCAATATGCCGTGCAATGGGTGCAGGACGGCCAGACGGTGCTGTTCGACTCCGGTTCCACCACCTTGCATATCGCCCAGTCCCTGCCGGCCGACATCCGCCTGACCGCGGTCACCGCCGCGCCGATGATTGCCGTGGCCCTGGCCGAATACCCCGGGATCAAGGTGATTCTGGTGGGCGGCCAGCTCAATCCGGCCACCCTGTCCGCCAGTGGCCATGAAGCACTGCGGATGATCCAGGGGATCAAGGCCGACCTTATGTTCACCGGGGTCTGTGCGATTCACCCGGAGATCGGCCTCAGCTCCCTGCATTTTGATGAGGTGCCGATCAAGCAGGCGATGTTCGACAGTGCCGCCGAGGTGATTGCCGTGACCACCGCCGACAAGCTCGGCGCCATGGAGCCCTTTGTGGTGGTGCCGTGCCAGCGCTTGCGGCGACTGGTCACCGAGCATGAAGTGCCTGAGGCGGATATCCAGGGCTATCGGCAGTTGGGGATCGAGGTGCTGCTGGCCTGAGGAGGATGGCCGCATCAGGTTGGTGCGCTGGCCTCATCGAATGTGACGGCAACTCTGGCGGGGCTCCACAGGCCGCCAGCGGCGCTGTGGAGGGTTCAACACCGCGTCAGTTCTTGAACGCCGAGTGCTTGTGGCCCTGGTCGCACAGGGCGAACACCACCACCAGCACGGCGGCGACCGCGAGGATGATCACCACGCCGTCGGTGGAGTGAGTGGCCGAGGCGGTGACCAGGGACAGAGCCCCCAGCGGCGCCAGGCCGCCGGCAATCGCGGTGCCGATTTCGCGCCCGGTGCCAAAGCCCGAGGAGCGGGTGGCGGTAGGGAACTGGCGGCTGAGGAACGAGCCTTGTGGCGCGAACATCATCGGCGCCAGGATGCCGGTGCCGACGCCGATGGCGATGTAGATCATCAGGCTTTCACCGGTGTTGAGCAGGGCCAGGAACGGGTAGGCGAACAGCACCGAGAACACCCCGCCGAGGATCAGTACGGTTTTGCTGCTCCACTTGTCGCACAGCCAGCCGAAGAACGGTACGGCGACGATGGCGATCAGGCTGGCGATGGTCACCGACAGCGAAGTGACGTGCACATCGACGTTCTTGTACTGGGTCAGGTAGGCCAGGGAGAAGGTCTTGAAGATGTAGCTCAGGGCGTTGTAGCCAATGGCGACGAAGAACACCACGGCCAGGCCCTTGAGGTCGTTCTTGAACAGTGCCTTGAGCGGCGAGACCTTGGCTTTCTGACTCTCTTTGCTCAGCTCCTTGAACTCCGGGGTTTCCGGAATGCTGTTGCGCACCCACAGGCCGACCGCCACCAGGACGATGCTGCAGACGAACGGAATGCGCCACCCGCCGGCCAGCAGGAACTCGTTGCCGTTGATGGTCAGCAGGTAGATGGTCAGCGACGACAGCAAAAGGCCCAGGTTCAGCCCCAGTGCCGGCCAGGCGCCCTGGCTGCCGCGCTTGCCTTCGCTGGCGTGTTCGTAGGAGGTGACCGCCGCGCCGGACAGTTCGGCACCGGCGCCCAGGCCCTGGATGATGCGGATCGCCACCAGCAGGATCGGCGCCCAGATGCCGATCGAGGCGTAGCTGGGGATCAGGCCGATCAGCGCGGTGCATACGCCCATCAGGCAGAAGGTCAGCACCAGCACCTGCTTGCGGCCGAACGTGTCGCCCAGGTAGCCGAACAGGATGCCGCCGAAGGGCCGGGCAATGAAACCGATGGCAAAGGTCGAGAAGGCCATCAGCGTGGCGTTTTTCGGGTTGCTGTTATCGAAGAAGATCTTCGAGAAGACGATGGCCGCCATGGTGGCGTAGAGGTAGAAGTCGTACCACTCCAGCATTGAGCCGAAGATGGTGGCCGCCGCGACCTTGCGCAGGCGTTTCTGGGTTTGTTGTGGGGTTTGCGCTGCAGTACTGCTGGTTTCAACTGCGGTCATTTCCGTACTTCCTCATGAATCATTGTATTTATTGTCGAGTTGACGCGAGTCGTGCTCGGCGCGCCCAAAAGGGCATGTCGAGGTAAATCCGGGCGGCACAAGGCGTGCCGCGCCTGTGTTTCAGTCGGCCTGGAAAATCTTGTCGGCGATCATCGAGCCAATGGGAATCGCCGAGGTGGCGGCGGGCGAGGGCGCGTTGCACACGTGCAACATGCGCGGGGTCTGGGCGAACAGGAAATCGTGCACCAGGCTGCCGTCACGCATCACCGCCTGGGCGCGAATGCCTGCCTCATAGGGCAGCAGGTCCTCGATCTGCAGGGACGGGCAGTACTTGCGGCACTGCTCCAGGTAGCCGGACTTGAACAGCGAGTTCTTCATCTCGGTGGTGCCGGAGCCCAGGTTCTGCCAGATGGTTTTCCAGAACCCGGGGAAGCTGGCGTACTGCGCCACGTCGCGCCAGTTGATGGAGAACTTGCGGTAGTTCTCCCGGCCCAGGCCCAGTACCGCGTTGGGGCCGACGGTGACGCTGCCGTCGATCATGCGGGTCAGGTGCACGCCGAGGAACGGCAGCTCCGGGTCGGGGATCGGGTAGATCAGGTGATTGACGATGTTGTTCTTCGCCGCCGGCAGACGGAAGTACTCGCCACGGAAGGGGATGATCTGGTGGTCGATCTTCACCCCGGCCATCACCGCCAGGCGGTCCGATTGCAGGCCGGCGCAGGCCACCAGTTTCTTCGCCCGCCAGCTGCCGCCATGGCTGCTGACCGTGACGCTGTCGGCGCTTTCCTGGATGGCGGTGACGGTCTGGCTGAGGCAGATCTCGCCGCCCTCGCGGCGGATCACCCGGGCCATGGTTTCGCAGACTTCGCGGTAGTCGACGATGCCGGTGGCGTCGAGGAACAGCCCGCCGAGGCCGACGATGTTCGGTTCGCGCTGGCGCAGTTGCTCGGCATCCAGGCGCTCGACCTTCAGGCCGTTCTGTTGCGAGCGCTGGTACAAGGCCTCCATGCGTTCCATTTCCAAGGCATTGGACGCCACCAGCACCTTGCCGCAGACCTCGAACTTGATCCCGTGTTCGCGGCAGAACTGCTTGGTGGCCTCGGCCCCGCGCTTGCACAGGTCGGCCTTGAGGCTGCCCGGCGCGTAGTAGATGCCGGCGTGGATCACCCCGCTGTTGTGCCCGGTCTGGTGCCTGGCCAGGACGTTTTCCTTTTCCAGGATCACCAGCGAAGCGCCGGGCTGGCGCTTGAGGATCTCCATCGCCGTGGCCAGGCCGACGATGCCGCCGCCGATGATGCAAAAGTCGTAAGTCATTGTTCTTGGATACCTTGGCTCTGATCTGTTTAGGTCTGGTTATCAGGTTGTCAGACTAACTAATCCGACAAAATCCCGCGCTGCAGCGCTTGAAGCCTCAAGCGTGCCGCTGTGCTTAATCGATAGTGGGCAGCTCCAGGCCCAGGCGCTTGGCCGCGGCGCGCAAGTGGGCATCGGCGCAGCCGGCCGCGGCCTGGCGGTCGCCGGCGGCAATCGCCTGGTACAGCGCCTGGTGTTCCTGGGTGGCATCGGCGGAACCGCCGACCATGCGCAGCGCCGAGTTCTCCCAGGCGGCCTTGCGGGCACTGGTTAGCTGGCTGCGCAGAAAATCATGGAAGGCCACGAAATAGTCGTTCTTGCTGGCCTCGGCGATGGCCCGGTGAAACTCCACGTCGGCCAGCCCCGCGGCTTCGAAATCACTGCGCTTGTCGTGCATTTCCTGCAGGGCCTGCTGCATCCGTTGCAGGTCGGCGGCGTCACGGCGCTGGGCGGCGATCGACGCCGCCTGGGTTTCGATCCACAAGCGCATCTCGAACATCTGCGCCAGGTCCGGCAAGCGCCCGTTGCCCTGGGGAAAACGGAACACGGTGCCAGCCGGGGTCTTGGAAATATACGAACCCAGGCCCCGCCGGGCGATCAGCACACCGTCGGCCTTGAGCTGGGCGATGGCTTCGCGAATCACCGAGCGGCTGACGTTCAACTGCTCGGCCAGTTGCTGCTCGGTCGGCAGGCGTGATTCGGGGGCCAAGCGGCCGGAATCGATCTCGCTGCGGATCGCATTGACCACGCGGACAACGAGGGAGTCAGGTCGCTGGAGTTCGAGCATGGGAAGGAAAAACCGTGGCAGTCAGGTTGTCAGACAATAGCCGTTGAGATTTTTTGCTGTCAAGAAAAAACCACGGTGCAAGGGTGGTGCCGTCGTGGCCAATCCGGGTTCAGGCCGTCAGGTGGCAGCTGAAAATCAGGTCGTCGAAGTCTTCGCCGCCCTGGCGGAAGGCCCGCTCGTCGCGGCGCAGGAAGACGAAACCGCACTTTTCCAGGACCTGGCAGGAGGCGGCATTGCCGTCGGTGACGGTGGCCACCAGGCGCTTGATGCCCAGGTGCTGGCGGGCGTGTTCCATCAGCCCGCGCAGCGACTCCGCGGCCACGCCCCGGCCTTGGTGATGGCGGGCCAGGAGGTAGCCGACCTCGGCTTCGGCGGCGTCTCGGTCGCTGATTCGCAGGCCGGTGAGGCCCAGGTCCTCGCCGCTCTGGCGGTCGCGGATCACCAGGCACAGCCAGTGTGTCGAGTCGAAGTCCCAGCGCGGCAGGCGCGAGGTGAAGCGTTCCTCGATCTGGTCACGGGACAGCGGGTCGCAGACATAGCGCAGGTTGTCCGGGTCGCTGTGCAGGCTCAGAAACAGCTCCCAGTCATGGGCGCTCAAGGGGCGCAGGTGCAGGCGGGTGGTGTGCAGTTCCAGCATGAGAGGTCCCTGATCCATGGGCAGTAAAGATCTGGCGTACTTTAACGGAGAAAAGTCTGAACGCCGTCCCGGCAATATCGCATAAGATCCCGGGCCAGGGTTTTCAGGGACAGGGCAGGTAAAGGTGAACTGGGACGATCTGCGGTTTTTCATCGCTGTGGCCAATGCCAGCAACATCACCGACGCCGGGCAGGCGCTGAAGGTGTCCGCGTCGACGGTTTCACGCAAGATCCTGGTGCTGGAGCAGGCCTTGAACGTGCTGTTGTTCATGAAGACCACCCAGGGCTATTTCCTCACCGAGGCCGGCCAGGCCTTGTTGCCCATGGCCCTGGAGGCGCAAGAGCGTTTCCAGCTGATGGCACGGCAGATGTCCCAGCCCGGTGCGCGCATGGCGGGCGTGGTGCGCATTGACTGCCCGGAGCTGATGGGCAGCCACCTGATCATTCCCGCGCTGGCGCAGTTTCGCCTGCAGCACCCGCAGATCAGCTTCGATTTCGTCAATGCCGCGCGCTCGGTCAAGCTCACTCAGAGCCACAGTGATCTGCTGCTGCGCCTGCAGCGGCCGGAGGCCGGAAACTTCACCCTGCGTCGGGTTGGCGAGCTGACCCAGGCCCTGTTCTGTTCCCCAGGTTATGCCTCGGCCCAGGGTTGCCCCGAGCAACCGGCGGACCTGGGCCAGCATTCGCTGATTGGCTGGAACCAGACACTGGAGCACCTGCCCCTGGCTCGCTGGCTGGACCAGCTCAGCGGCGGCCAGCCGCTGTGGATGCGCACCGGCAACCTGGAAGCGCAGCTCAAGGCGGTGCAGGCGGGGCTGGGGATCGCCGCCTTGCCGGTCTATATTGCCGAGCCTTTGGGCCTGCTCCGGGTGTTGCCCCAGACCCCGGTTCACCGTGCCGATATCTGGCTGTTGCGCAACCAGGCGACCCAGGGTCAGGAGCGGGTCGACCGGGTGGTGGCGTTTCTCTGTGAGCTGCTGGCGCGTCACGGGCTGCAGGGCGGGTGAGGGGGGGCGAGCTAGGCGCCGCGCAGGAAGATCCACACGGCCACCGCCATCAACAGCAAGCCGAACAGGGCGTTCTGCGCCACCAGCAACCCCGGTCGGTCGCGCATCAACACCTGCAGGCTGGAGCCCAGGCCGGCCCAGAGCAGGTGGCCGAACAGATTGACCGCGATCAGTGCGGCGCTGAGCACCAGCACCACGGCGCTGCCGGCGTCGGTGCCGGGGCTGAAGGTCGAGAACATCACCAGCAACATCACCAGGCCCTGCACATTGCCCAATTGCAGCAGCACGCCATCGCGAAAGCCCAGGGGCGCGTCCGGCACGGCGGACAAGCCCCGCGAGCGCAGCAACAGGCGCAGGCCGCGCCAGAAAATGTACAGGCTGCCGGCCAGCCGCAGGCCCCAGAGCCATTGCGGTTGCGCCGCCAGGTTGTGATACAGCCCCAGCCCCACCAGCAGGGCCAGCAGCCAGTAAGTCACATCGAGGCCGAGGATGAAGCGCAGCGAGCGGCGCACGCCGCTGCGGGCGCCGGAGCTGGCCACCATCAGGTTGCCGGGCCCGGCGCTCAGGGCCATGGGCAGCATGGTGGACAGCCACAACGGCCAGTTGATGTCGTGGGTCGGGGGCACGGGCGGCTCCTGGAAGGCGATGCGGATTGCACCGGCGCCAGCTTAAGGCGCCGCCTTGCGCGGGGTTACCACCAGGAATGGAAAACGGTTTTGCGCCCGCCGCTCATGGCTCGGCCGGGACTTGCAAGGCGCCCAGCAACCACTCGCAGAAGCTGCGGGTCAGCGGGCTGCCTTCGCTGTCGCGGTGAATCAGCCAGGCCCAGGTCGGGCCGCGCACGCTCTGTTCACACAACGGGGCCAGCAAGCCCTGGGCCCGGGCCTGCTGGGTCAGCAACTGGCTGACCAGGGCAATGCCGTGGCCCGCGCAGGCGGCGTCCAGCAACAGGCCCGGGTCGGAGAAGTTCAGGCCGTTGTTGCGCTGGCCAATGTCCGCGCCGCCTTCCACCAGCCAATGGCTCCAGTCCATCTCCCGTTCGCCATGCAAGGTGGTGCGCAGCGCTTCGGGCTGCTCCAGCACGCTGGGGTGGCAGGCCGGGTACAGGCGATCGCTGTACAGCTCCAGGTAGCTGCATTCGGCCTGGGCGCTCAGGTCGTCGCGCAGGGTCAGGTCGATGGTCTGGGTGCTCATGTCTGGCGGCTCGAAGCTGGTGAACAGCCACAGGTCGACTTCCGGGTGCAGGCGATGGAACTCCCCCAGGCGCGGCAGCAGCCAGTGGCGGGCGAAGGCCGGGCTGGTGTTGACCACCAGTTGGTTGGGCTTGCGGTACTGCTCCAGGCGGCGGATGCCCACCGCCAGTTGCTGCAGCAGCGACTGGGTGGTGCTGCGCAGATCGTGGCCGGCGTCGGTCAGGGTCACGCTGCGCCCGCTGCGGTAGAACAGCGGTTGTTCGAGAAAGTTTTCCAGGCTGCGGATCTGCTGGCTGATGGCCGATTGCGTGAGGTGCAGTTCCTGCGCCGCCTGGTGAAAGCTGCCCAGGCGCGCGGCGGCTTCGAAGCCGCGCAGGGCATTCAGGGGAGGCCAGTGTTTCAACATGATTGATAAGTCCAGCTAATCAGAAATGGGCTAAATCTATCGTTTGTTGCGGTTTTTTCAAAGCCATAGCATGGGCGCCATGGTTCGGCCGGCTCGGTCGATTGATAACAAAACCTTACTTCAGAGGTGCAGCGCCATGCTTAGCAATGACAGTCAATACCCGGGTTGGAAGATGCCCGCCGAGTGGGTTGCCCACGCCGCGACCTGGATGGTCTGGCCGCACAACCAGGGGTTGTGGGAGTCGGTCTGGGGCGTGACCCTGGCCGAGGTGCAAGCGGATTTCGCCCGGGTGGCCAATGCCATTGCGCGCTTCGAACCGGTAAAGCTGGTGGTGGACCCCTCGGCCCTGGACAGCGCCCGGGCGCTGTGCACCGAGGCTGTGCATTTGCTGGTGCAGCCGGTGAACGACAGCTGGTGCCGCGACTCCGGCCCGACCTTCATCGGCCATCCGCAGCATGGGCTGGCCGGTGTCAGCTGGCGCTTCAACGCCTGGGGCGACAAATCGGCCCACGACCTGGACCGCAGCCTGGCCCGACGCCTGCTCGACGACCTGGGGCTGGACTGTTTCGGCACGCCCCTGGCCAATGAAGGCGGGGCCATCCATGTGGACGGCGAGGGCACCCTGATCACCACCGAATCGGTGCTGCTCAACCGCAATCGCAACCCGGGCCTGAGCAAGGCCGAGATCGAGGCGATCTTCCAGCGCCTGCTGGGGGTGCGCAAGACCATCTGGCTGCCCGGGGACCCGGACCATGTCACCGGCGACATGACGGATGGCCATGTCGACGGGATCTGCGCCTTTGCCCGCCCGGGTGTCTTGCTGGTGGACGCGACCCACGACCAGGGCTCGGCCTACGCCGAAGTGGTGCGCGAGAACCGCCGTGCGCTGGAGCTGGCCCGGGATGCCCAGGGCCGTCGTTTCGAGCTGATCGAGCTGTTCGAGGCCAGCGCCGCGGTGGACAGCCAGGCCGAGGTGTTCTGCGCCTCCTACACCAACTTCTACCTGGCCAATGGCGCGGTGATCATGCCGGCCTATGGCATCGCCGCCGACCAGGAAGCGGCCCAGGTGCTGGCCCGGGCCTTCCCCGGGCGGCAAGTGGTGCCGGTGCGGATCAACCACCTGGCCCATGGCGGCGGCGGTGTGCATTGCATCACCCAGCAGCAGCCGCGCTGGCCGCTGGAGGTGCAGGCATGAGCCGGTTGATCGTCGCCACCACCCAGATGCCCTGCACCTGGGACCTGCCCGGCAACCTGGAACGCGCCGAACAGCTGGTGCGCGAAGCAGCGGCCCGCGGCGCCCAGGTGATCCTGCTGCAGGAGCTGTTCGCTACCCCGTACTTCTGCATCGAGCAGCAGCACCAGCACCTGGCCCTGGCCGAGGAGTATGCCCAGAGCCGGGTGCTCCAGCGCTTCGCCGCCCTGGCCGGGGAGCTGGGGGTGGTTCTGCCCCTGAGCTGGTTCGAACGGGCCGGCACCGCCTATTTCAACTCCCTGAGCGTCGCCGATGCCGACGGCCGCCTGCTGGGGGTGTACCGCAAGACCCATATTCCCAACGCCGTGGGCTATCAGGAGAAGGAATACTTCAGCCCCGGCGACACCGGTTTCCGGGTCTGGGACACGGCCTTCGGCCGCCTGGGCATTGGCATCTGCTGGGACCAGTGGTTCCCCGAGACTGCCCGCTGCCTGGCCTTGCAGGGCGCCGAAGTGTTGCTGTTCCCCACCGCCATCGGCAGTGAACCGGGCAGTGCCGATCTGGACTCGCGGGATCACTGGCAGATGACCATGCGCGGGCATGCCGCGGCCAACCTGCTGCCGGTGGTGGCGGCCAACCGCGTCGGCCATGAAGTGGCTACCAGCGACCCGGCCCTGCACATGGATTTCTATGGCTCGTCGTTCATCTGCGACCACAAGGGCCGGCTCTTGGCCGAGGCCGACCGCGACAGCAGCGGGGTCCTGTTGCAGTCTCTGGATCTGGCCGCCATGGCCGAAGAGCGCCGCACCTGGGGCATCTTCCGCGACCGGCGGCCCGAGATGTACGGGCCGCTGCTGAGTCTTGACGGGCAACACCTTCATTCACGCTGGAACGGCCGGGAGGCATGACATGCGAATCATAGGCAAACGCTGGAAACGCCATTGCGCCAGCTGGCTGGCCCTGGCCCTGGTCGCGCTCCAGGCCCAGGCCGAACCCGAGGACCAGACCCTGCGCCTGTACAACTGGGCCGACTATTTCGCCGCAGACACCCTGGCGCGCTTCACCGCCGAAACCGGGATCAAGGTGATCTACGACGTGATGGAGGGCAGCGAGGTGCTGGAGGCCAAGCTGATGACCGGCGGCAGCGGCTACGACCTGATCTTCCCCGGCGATACCGTGGCCGAGCGCCTGATGCGTGCTGGCAGCCTGCAGCAACTGGACCCAAGCAAGCTGACCGGGCAGGACGACATCGAGCCCGGCCTCAAGCGCCTGCGGGCCCAGTACCCGCGCGCCAGCCAGGCCACGGTGCCCTATACCTGGGGCACCATCGGCCTGACCTACAACGCCCGGCAGATCGCCGAGCGCCTGCCCGATGCGCCGGTCAACAGCCTGGACCTGCTGTTCAAGCCGGAGCTGGCGGCGCGCTTTGCCGATTGCGGGATCTCGCTGATCGATTCGCCGGACGAAGTGCTGGCGGTGGCGCTCAACTACCTGGGACGCGATCCGCGCAGCGCCAGGCCCGAGGACCTGCAGGCGGCCAGCCAACTGCTGGGCAAGTTGCGGCCGTACATCCGCAAGTTCCAGTCGCAGCCGGTGACCGACCTGGTCAATGGCAACCTGTGCCTGTCCCTGGGCTACAGCGGCGACATGACCCAGGCCCAGCGCGCGGCCGATGCCGCGGGCAAGCAGGTCGAGTTCCAGTACCGCATTCCCCGTGAGGGCACCACGGTGTGGATGGACACCCTGGCGATCCCCAAGGATGCCCGGCACCCGGAATACGCCTATGCCTTCATCAACTTTGTCACGCGGCCAGAGAACATGGCGGCCATCAGCAACTTCACCGGCTACCCCACGGCCAATGCCAAGGCGCGGCCGGCGGTCGATCCGCAGATGCGCAACAACCCGGATATCTACCCGGATGACGCCACCTTCGAACGCCTGATTCCCGGCCGCGATATCCCCCAGGCCGACATGCGCGCGCGCATGCGCACCTGGACCCAGTTCAAGACCGCCACCGCCGCCCGCCACTGACCGCGCGCGATGCGGTTCGCCGGCCAGCCGGCCCCTACACTGCCACGTAGGAGCCGGCTTGCCGGCGAAGGCCCGCGCCACCCCGAATCTTTTCCAGCAACGCCTTCGACAAGAGAACCGCCCCATGCCCACCCGACGTCAACTGATCAAACAGGCCTCGCTGCTGGCCGGTGTCGCCGCCATGACCACCCTCGGCCTGGGACCGCGCAATGCCCGGGCCCGCGAGCAGGACAACGGTTACCTGCCCGATGAAGGCGAGCCCCAGCAGCGGGCCTTCATGGCCTTCGGTGCCCAGGACGCCATCTGGGAGGACTTCACCGGCGACGTGCAGCAAGCCCAGGGGCGCATTGCCCGGGCGATTGCCGCCTATCAACCCTTGACCTTGTTCTGCCGGGCGCAGGAGCGGGGCCTGGCGGAGCAACTCTGCGGCTCGCACAACATCACCTTTGTCAGCACCGAACTGGACGACATCTGGATGCGCGACATCGGCGCCAACTTCATCGTTGATGCGCAAGGTGGATTGGGCGCGGTGGATTTCAACTTCAATGGCTGGGGCAACAAACAGCGCCACGCCAAGGACGCCCGGCTGGCGCGGCAGATGGCCGACGCCGCCGGTGCCCGCTACTGGCGCAGCGAACTGGTGGGCGAGGGTGGCGGCATCGAGGTCGACGGGCGCGGCACCGGGATCATGACCGAAAGCAGCTGGATCAACGACAACCGCAATCCTGGCTGGAGCAAGGCCGAGGTCGAAGAGGAACTCAAGGCTTGCCTCGGCCTGCGCAAGATCATCTGGCTACCGGGGATCAAGGGCCACGACATCACCGACGCCCACGTCGACTTCTACGCGCGCTTCGTCAAACCGGGGGTGGTCGTGGCCAACCTGGACAACGATCCTGAATCCTACGACCACCAAGTGACCCTCAAGCACCTGGAGATCCTCCGTTCCGCCCGCGACGCCGATGGCCGCGCGCTGCAGGTGCACACCCTGTCGCCACCACTGAACCCGCGGCAGAACCGCTTCAGCCGCGACAACCCGGATTTCGCCGCCGGCTACATCAACTACTTCGTGATCAATGGCGCGGTGATCGCTCCACAGTTCGGCGACCGGGCAGCCGACGCCAAGGCCCACAGCCTGCTCGCCGGCCTGTACCCCGGGCGGCAGGTCATCGCGCTGGACATCGATGCGATCGCCGCAGGTGGCGGCGGGATTCATTGCGTGACCCATCAACTGCCCGAGGTTTGAGGCAGCCCATTAAGTGGTCTGGCGATGATCATTGAATTGGCCTGATACAGCCAGCCACTCTGGGGCTAACCTGCGCGCTCTTCAAAGACCGGGGCTGATCCCGGTGTGGATGATCAAGAGGAGCGCGCAATGAGCGATCAACAACCTGCGGTGACGGTACGGGCGATTCAGCCAGGGGATTACCAGCAATGGCTGCCGCTGTGGCTGGCCTATCAGGATTTCTATCAGGTGACGTTGAGCGAAGAGATCAGTCGCACCACGTTCCAGCGTTTCCTTGATGCCCAGGAACCGATGTATTCGGCGGTGGCGGTGCAGGGCGATGAAGTGATCGGCTTCGTCAACCTGGTGCTGCACCGTTCGACCTGGGCCGTCAGCGACTTCTGCTACCTGGAAGACCTGTACGTGGCCCCATCGATTCGCGGCAGCGGAGCGGGGAAGCTGTTGATCGAGTGGGTGCAGGCGCAGGCCAGGGAACGGCGCTGCGGGCGCTTGTATTGGCACACCCAGGAAAGCAACGAGCGGGCGCAGCGGCTGTATGACTGGGTGGCGTACAAGCCGGGGGTTATCGAGTATCGGATGGAGTTGTAAGGCGGGAGTGGTGACTGCCCCCTGCACAAAGCCAAGCGCGTTTACGCGCTGTTCGTAGGAGCCGGCTTGCCGGCGAAGAGGCCCGCGAGGCATGCAGCGCTTGGGCGGACGTCTTCGCTGGCAAGCCAGCTCCTACGCAGGGGCATGCGCCCAATCCAACCCTAATCCCCCTGCCGAAACACCAAAGCCTTCAACCCACACTGCGGATCGGCATCCGGAAACTCCGGCGGATTCTCCAAGCGCTGTTCAAAGCGCAGCCCCGGCGCCTCCTGCGTCACCCCTTGCAAAAGAAAGTCCACGCTGAACGCCGGGTCATTCATGCACGCCAATACGCAGCCATTGGTCGTCAGCAGTTCCGGCAGGCGCCGCAGCACCCGCGCATAGTCCTTGCCGAGGACAAAACTGCCTTTCTGGAACGACGGCGGATCGATGATCACCAGGTCGTAAGGCCCGCCTTGCTTGACCTTGCTCCAGGACTTGAACAGGTCATGCCCGAGGAAACTTACCCGACTGGTGTCATGGCCATTGAGCCGGTGGTTGTCGCGGCCACGGCTCAGGGCCGCCCGGGACATGTCGAGGTTCACCACGCGTTCGGCACCGCCAGCGATCGCCGCCACGGAAAAACCGCAGGTGTAGGCAAACAGGTTCAGGATGTTCTTGCCCCGAGCGTTGGCCCGTACCCAGTTGCGTCCATAGCGCATGTCGAGAAACAGCCCGTTGTTCTGCTTGCTGCCCAGGTCCACCTGGTAGCGCAGGCCCTCCTCGGTGATGGTGCAGGAATCCACCGGCTGGCCCAGCAGCCACTCGCCATGGCTGTCGGGCAGGTAGCGGTGTTGCAGCATCAGGCTGCGGGCGCCACTGGCGGCCCACTGCGGGGTCGAGCCCAGGTCTGTCAGCAGTTGCCGCAAGGCGGCCAGTTGCTCGGCCTCGGGTTCCTTGAACAGCGACACCAGCAGAACGCCCTGCAACCAGTCCACGGTCAGTTGTTCCAGGCCCGGCCAGCAGCGGCCGCGGCCATGGAACAGGCGCCGGGTCTCGGTGGGCGCGGCGGCCAGGGCGGTCAGCAAGTGCTGGTTGAGGGTGGCAAGGGCGAGAGGTGTCATCAGCAGGGCCGGTCATTTTTCGGGGCGGCATTTAACCACGGGCGGGGCAGTATTCGCCAACCACGGGCCCGGCCCTTCGTGCTCAGTCGATGTCCTGCGGCTGGCCCGCGGCGCGCCAAATCGCCAGCCGCAGGATCAGCAACGCGGCCGTCCGGTCATGGTTGTGCCAGCGGTTTTCCACCCGGTAGACGGCGTTCGCAGGCAAAGCGGCTGTCGTCCCGGCCCTGGTAGCAGGCCAGGGCAAAGGTGTTGCCTTGGTCGTTGCAGTCCTGGTCACTGAGTTTTTCGTCAGAGGATGGCGCTGGCCCATTTCTGGGTACCGGCCAGGCGGCGTTTGACGCTGTCGATCCGCCATTGTCCGGCGACCCGCTTGAGCAGGAAGCGGTGCTCGTAGCACAGTGCCCGAACGGCCGGGTCGCGCATCAGCACTTGCGCCTGGGCGGGCTTGAGCCGTTCGCTGCCGAGCAGCTCATCGTCTGGTGAATAGGTCGTGGGAAAACCATAGGACGCGCGCGGATAGGCTCGTGGGCGCCGGGTGCAGAAACGTTCGATGAGCTGTTGCGGTTCGGCCCAGAAGCCGGCATCGAGCGCCTCATGGCCCGCCGCGTTGCCACGTTGTTCCCAGGCGGCCACGGCCAGGGTATAGGCGCGCACCTGGGTGACCGGGTCGACACTGCAGTCGCCTCCCTCCGGCGGCTCCGGCCAGGCCAGGCCAGGGGCTGGGGTGGAGGTCGGTGGTGCTCCGGCACCGGCTTGTTCGAGCAGTTGCATGACCCTGGCATGGAACCGCTCTTGGGCCAGGGACCAGGCGTTGCGCTGCTGAAAGTCCAGCGGCCGGGGATCGGCGCCAGCGTTCAGCAGCAAGGCCACCATCGCCTCGTGGCCGGCTTGGGCGGCGTGCATCAGGGCCGTGCGTCGCAGGTCGGGGGAGGCTTGTTCGAGCTCGGCGCCATGGGCAATCAGCAGCTCGGCACAGGCCAGGTCGCCATTGCTCGCGGCCCAGGCCAGCGAGCTGTAACCCAGGGCCTTGCACTGTTGCAGCACATTCGCGCCGCGCTCCAGCAGCAGTGCCACGGCGGCCGGGTGCCCGGCGATAGTAGCGGCCAGCAGGGCGGTGCGCCCGGTGCCCTTGTGCTGCCATTCAAGGTCCGCGCCAGCGTCCAGCAGGCGCTTGAGTGCAATGAGATCGCCACGTGCGGCAGCTTTTTCCAGGAGGTGGGACACGGTCGGGAATCCATTCGGTGAGGGTGGAACGGCGGCCAATGGTAACGCTGCAGGGCAGGGGCTGCACCCTGAGCGGGTACATGCCAGGGCACGCCTGGGCCGCCGAGCTGCTTGAAGGCAAGGTGCGCGGGCAGGTGGTAGTCGACGTCAACCGCTGATATAACCCTCAGGCCGCCGCACAGCCGGAATACCCCGGGCGGCCTTCTTCGCGGTACTGTCCATGACCGACGCGAGCTCCGCGCTGCAGGGGGCGTCGCGGCATTTTGTCGTCTTGATCCGAGGTTGCCTGTTCCCATGTCCATTCCCGCTCAGCGTCCACTCTGGCAGGTGTACCTGATCTTCCTCTTGCCCATGGTGCTGTCGAACTTCCTGCAGTCGTTTTCCGGCACCCTCAACGGCATCTACATCGGCCAGATGCTGGGGACCCAGGCGTTGGCCGCGGTGTCGGGGATGTTTCCCATCGTGTTCTTCTTCATTGCCCTAGTGATCGGCCTGGGGGCCGGCGCCTCGGTGCTGATCGGCCAGGCCTGGGGCGCTCGGGAGCTGGGCACGGTCAAGGCGGTGGCCGGCAGTAGCCTGTTGCTCGGGGCGTTGATCGGGTTGCTGGGGGCGGTGCTGGGCACGCTGTTTGCGCGGCCGGCCTTGCAGGGGTTGGGGACGCCCCTGGATGTGCTGGACGCCGCCGTGGGCTATGCCCGGGTGATGATGCTGATCATGCCGTTGCTGCTGGTGTTCGTGCTCTATACCCAGCTGCTGCGTGGCGTCAGCGATACCCTGTCGCCGCTGCTGGCGCTGATTGTCTCGACCCTGGCGGGCCTGCTCCTGACCCCGGCGCTGATTCGCGGCTGGCTGGGGTTGCCGCCGATGGGCATCCAGAGTGCGGCATTCGCCGGGCTGGCGGGCAATGTCCTGGCCATGGGCTTTCTGGTCTGGCGCCTTAGCGGCCGGGCGCACCCGCTGGCGCCGGACCGGGCGCTGTTCGCTGCAATGAAGCTGGACCGGGCGATCCTCGGCAAGGTGCTGCGCATCGGCTTGCCCACCGGGGTGCAGATGGTGGTGATCTCGCTGTCCGAGCTGGTGATCCTGGCCCTGGTCAATCGCCACGGCTCCCAGGCCACGGCGGCCTATGGCGCGGTGACCCAGATCGTCAACTATGTGCAGTTCCCGGCACTGTCGATCGCCATCACCGCCTCGATCCTCGGGGCCCAGGCCATCGGCGCCGGGCGCCTGGAACGCATCACCCCGATCCTGCGCACGGGGCTGGCGATCAACCTGTGCCTGACCGGAGCCCTGGTGCTGCTCGGCTACCTGATTTCCCATTGGCTGCTGGGGCTGTTCATCATTGATCCGGCGGCCCTGATGCAGGCCGAACACCTGCTGCACATCATGCTCTGGAGCATCCTGGTGTTCGGCTTCCAGGCGGTGGTGGGCGGCATCATGCGCGCCAGCGGTACGGTGCTGATGCCGGTGGCGATCTCGATTTTCTGCATCCTTGGGGTGCAGGTGCCGATGGCCTATCTGCTGGATGCGCACTTCGGCCTGCAAGGGGTGTGGATGGCGTTCCCGGTGGCCTACCTGAGCATGCTGGTGCTGCAGGTTGGCTACTTCAAGCTGGTCTGGCGGCACAAGCAGATCCAGCGGCTGATTTGAAACCGTCGCCGCTCAGGCGCGCTGCGGCGCGCCTCGGCCAAAGCCGTTGACCACCAGATAGAGCAACGGGCCGATGGACACGAAGACCGCCGTGAGCAGCAGGTAGGGCAGCACCGACCGCGCCGAACGGCCGCGGGCTCGGGCGTCTTGCAGCATCCACAGCCCCGCCAGCCATGCCATCAGGTACAGGTCGATGACCACCTGTGCGGTGTCCGGTTGCGCCAGCAGTTGCAGGCCAAATTGCAGCAGCGACTGCTCGGCCTGGAGCAGGGTGAACAGGGTGTAGGCACTGAAGGTCAGCAGGGCCATCAGGGCCAGGTAGGGACGGGACATGGCGGGTTCCTTGAGCGGGGAGGGGATCAGGCGCTGCATGTTGGGCGTTGCCGACCCAGGCCCGGCATCAGGTAGAGCAGGCCGGTGGCGCCGCAGGCGAAGATCAGCGTTTGCGACAGCAGCGAGTCGAAGAGGTACAGCGGGTGCTGCTGAAGGTTGTAGTGCAGCCCGGCGTGAACCACGGCAAAGGCCGCGAACAGCTGCCGGCTGGTGCGGCGTATGGCCTGGCGCGGGTGTCCGGCCAGCCACATCAGGGCGACGCACAGGGGCACATGCAGGGCAATGAACCACGGCGGGCCCAGCGTCGGATCGAGGTCGCGCAAGCCATACAGCAGGCGCCACTCGGCCTGGGCCACGGCGTCCAGTTCATGGCCGGCAAACAACGCCAGGCATAGGCGCCAGAGGATATTGCTCATCGTTAAACTCCTTGAACTACGCGGAGCGAACAGGCTAAGTGGCACCCCCTGGGCCACTCAATGACCTCTCAGGTCATAGACAGGCGTGGGGCACAAGCGCTCAGCTAGGCGGCGCAGGACGACAATCAGCTTCAAGGAATGAGTAGCAATGAGCGACCGGCAACAGCTTCCCCCGCCAGGTATCCCGCGGTTGATTCGTGAGGCTCGGCCCGACGATGTGCCGGCCCGGGGGTTGCTGGCCAAAGCCGGCTTTCAGCCCAGCGGGGTGGTCGAGAACCTGGACGAGGGCGACCCCGAACTGATCTTTTTCAAGCCTGTGCGCTGAGCGGCGCGCCAGCTCCTCCACCTACACCCCCAGAGGACGACAAAAACCGATGGTCGAGCCCCTTGAACGCGTTCCGGCACCAACGCTGTCGGTCGGTGCGCAGCTACGCCAGTTGCGGCGCCAGGCGCGCTTGAGCCAGTTGGACCTGGCGTTGCAGGCGGGCATGTCGCAGCGCCACTTGAGCTGTGTCGAGACGGGGCGGGCGCAGCCCAGCCCGGCGCTGCTGCACAGCGTGCTGAGTACCCTGGATACCCCCTTGGAAACACGTAACCGGGTGTATCTCGCCGCCGGCTACGCCCCCCGTTATGCCGCCTTGCCATTGCACGATCCGGGCCTGGAACCGGTGCGCGCGGCGCTGCTGCACCTGCTCCAGGCCAACAACCCGGCGCCGGCGATTGTCATCGACAGCGGCTGGCAGGTACTGGCCGCCAACCGCGCCACCGTCGCCTTGTTCGGGCTCTTGGGGCTGCCGCTGGCGGCGGTTGAGCAAGGATTCAATCTGTTGGCGAGCTTGCTGCTGCCCGGCGGTTTTGGCGATTGCCTGATCAACGCCGAGGAGATCCGTCAGGTGGCATGGCAGCGAGCGGCCCGGGAAGCGACGGAACAGCCAGGGCTGGCGGCACTGCTGGCGAGCCTGCCGTGCCCCGGCGAGTCAGCGGGTGGCGCCAGCCTGAACGCGCCGTTGCTGCTGACCCGGGTGCGCGGGCCTGCGGGCGAGCTGCGTTTTCTTTCCACCTTCACCACTTTCGGCATGCCCCAGGACATCACTGTGGCGTCATTGCGCATCGAGCATCTGATCCCCGCTGATCAGGCCACCTGGCAGGCGCTGACCCAGGCCTGCGAGGCCGAGCCGTCCCGGATCGCCAAGCCAGGGGCCGACGGGCCGCAGGGGTAATCAGGGCAGAGGCTTCAGGCGTGGCGAGTGCGGATCCAGCGCCGTGCCAGATAGCCGTAGACCGAAAGGTTGATCAGCAGCACCAGGCTGCCCAGCCACAGCTGGATGCCCGGGGTCAGGCCGGCGGGGTAGATCAGCGGGATCAGGTAGTGCTCGATGAACCCGGCGCCGTAGCCGTCCTGGCCGGCGGCGTGGCGCAGCAGGTTTTCCCAGCGGGTCAGTGGGCATTCCAGGTGCAGCACTTCCACCGCCACGCCCCAGGCCGCGGCGGGCAGGTGCAGCAGCATCAGCCGTGGGTGGCGCAGCACCAGCAGGCCGCCCAGTAGCACGAAGACGATGAATGTCAGGTGAAACAGCACCAGGCTGTCGGCGGCGATGCGGTAGAGCATGGGGGTTCCTTGTTCAGGGGCTGGTCCGTGGCGCGGGCAATATACCCGGGGCCAGCGGGCACGGGCAGTGGTTTCTTGCGGGCGCGGGAAACAGCCCGGTGCGCGGTGATGCTTTGGCCCGCGGCCGCGGCAGCGGCGCTACCTATACTGCTGGAACGTCGGGGCAGTCTGTTGGGCCCGATGCAGCTTCTGCGGGAGGGATCTGTCTTGCGGCCATCGATGCTCTGCTGTCGCCATTGGCTGCTGGCCGTGCTGCTGGTGTTCGCCGGCTGCGTCCACCGGGCCCCCGCGCCTGTCGCAGTGGCGCCGGTCAGCCCGGCCACTTGGCGTCAGGTCGACAACCAGTTGCTCGATGCTTCCCGCAGCGCCACGCGACAGGCCGAAGTCTACGCCCAGGGCTCCATGGAGCACTGGCGCACCCGGGTCTACCAGCAGACCGACGAGCAATTCATTCCCTGGTTCAGCGGTTACTGGACCCAGGAATGGCTGTCGCTGAAGGTCGGCTGGTATTCACTGAACAATCGGGGCGATGCCGGGCAGTCCTCCCGGCGTCTGGCCGAATACCTGCAGGAGCAGTATCAGGAGCGGGTGCTGGCGCCGGTGGCGCTGGAGATCGATGCCGACGAGATCGCCGGCGAGGCCATGGAGTTCTATGTGCAGTTGCTGCGCCAGCAACTGGTGCAGATCGGCAACCGCTACCAGCTGCCGGCGCCGCAGTTGGACCAGCACCTGGGGCAAGTCCAGGCCATCGACCTGGGGCCGGCCGCCGAACAGCGCGCCTCTTTGGCCCAACTGCTGCGGGTCGAGCCCATTGCCCGCTTGCCCGCCTACGGGCCGCTGTTGCAGCAGCTTCGTGGAGCAGCGGCGACCGAGCGGGACTCGCCGGCCCCCGGGGTGGCCCAGGTGGCGCAGGTGACCAGCGACAAACTCCAGGCCCAGTTCGCTACCCGCGGTGTCGCCGGTGCGGTGGCGGCGGCGACACCGCGGGTAGCGAAC
>NZ_QKLN01000075.1:0-414 GCF_003225665.1 Pseudomonas sp. TKO26 | reverse complement strand
CCTCATCGACCACAACCGTGAAGCTGTCTTCACCATTAAACTCAGGATTGGGTACATACTCCCGCGAGCCATCAGCATTAATAGTTACTCTGCCGTTTTTTGGATTGGTGCCTGGCTTGAAGGTTAAGTTATCGCCGTCAACATCGGTCGCTGTTAGCTGACCGCTTACTGCAGTCTCTTCTTGAGTTTCAGTGCTAACATCCTCACCCACTGGCGTATCATTGGTTGGAGTGACATTAACAGTCACCGTAATGGTATCAATGCCGACGTTGCCATTATGAACCACAACAGTGAAGCTGTTTTAACCATTTTACTCGGGATTGGGCACATAGTTACAAGAGCCATCGAGGTTGTAGGGTAGGCTGCGCTACTGCGGATCGGTGCTTTGCTTGAAGGTGATGATTTGACTATCAA
>NZ_QKLN01000074.1:0-421 GCF_003225665.1 Pseudomonas sp. TKO26 | reverse complement strand
CTGTCGACCTCGGGAACCTTGTTTTCCTTGGCGATGTTGATCAGCCGCGGCACGGCGCCGGCAAGAGCGACCTGCGGGATGCCTTGTGCCGGGCGGGATTAGGCGCAGGGCCGCGGCTGAGCAAGATCGGCAAGGAAGACAAGGGTGCAGGGGGGGACAGGGGGACAGCCGCCGGCGAAAGCAGCACCATGCTGCGCCGGGGAGCAGGCAGAGGGGGGGCGGGGGGGGCCCGCCGCAGCGGGGATGGGGTGCGGCCACCGGGGGACTGAGCGGGGGGGCCGCGGTGGGGGAGGGTGGTATACTCGCCTGGGACCCGGCGCGCTTAGGGGGTGGGGGCATCCCTCGCAAGGGGGAGGACGCCAAGGCGTGGCGGTGATGCAACCCAGACGCGGCCGGGCGAAGAGGAGGGGTGGGAGGCCGG
>NZ_QKLN01000055.1:0-421 GCF_003225665.1 Pseudomonas sp. TKO26 | reverse complement strand
GGGTTGAATGGGGGATGTCCTGAATGAACGCGCGGGCGATCTTAAGCGTGTTCAGCGGCAGGCGCTTGAGGTGGCCCAGGGTCGCCGAGCTCTGTCTCTTATACCCCTTTTCCTTTTCCCCCTAAAAGACTACAAGACACTTGAATGTGTTTGTTTTGAGAACTCGTTTTTATCTTTCGATAAAAACTTAAAATAAATCAATCATTCGATTGAATTTACTAGTCAGCTTTCCAGATTGTTAAAGAGCATTGTGTTTCTTTCGAACCACTTTTTAATAACTCTCGTAAGAGTGCTTAAAGAGTGGTGGGCGATACCGGGCTCGAACCAGTGACCCCCTCCTTGTAATGGAGGTGCTCTCCCAACTGAGCTAATCGCCCTCCGAAGTTTTACATCCTCGAGGAGAAGATGGTGGGTCGTGCAG
>NZ_QKLN01000054.1:0-421 GCF_003225665.1 Pseudomonas sp. TKO26 | reverse complement strand
GTTACGATGACATGAACCAAACTCAGCCATACGTAATGGTAGATCACGGTAAGATTTCAGACCTTGGTTAAAGATCTGTACGTGACCTGGGCAGTTCATTGGCTTAATTGCGTATTCACGGTTCTCAGAACTTGTTGTGAACATTGCATCTGCGTACTTGTCCCAGTGACCAGAACGTTCCCATAGTACACGGTCCATCATTAGAGGACCTTTTACTTCTTGGTAATCGTATTGGTTTAGTTTTTTTCAAACAAAAGCCGGCAGCCGAGTGATGGTAGGCCCTCGGGGGTGCGGCGAGGTGTACAAGAGTCGGGCCGACGAGTTCCCTGGCCCCAGTTAAAATCGCCGCCGCAGCCGAGATTGCGCGGGGTTGCCCTGTGTGAGGAGAGTCTGAATGAGTCATGTGCTGGATGATCTGGTC